>JAUVTI010000012.1 GCA_030601605.1 Gemmatimonadales bacterium | reverse complement strand
TGCGGTGTTCTCGGGCGTCATGCTGTGGCACGTCGTCCCACAGAAGCCCGGCGAGTCCATGTACTTGACCGCGGCGTGGCTGAAGTAGCCGCCCACGAGCACGTTGAAGCCGGTGGCTGCGAGTACGAAGACCGCGATGTTCCGCAGCTCGCGGTTCTGCCACTCCAGCGTGCGGAACTCCCCGGTGTACTTCCCGCGGCGCTTCTCGCCGCGGTAGCGCAGCCACATGCCGAACGGGATCAGCACGAACCCGCCGATGAAACCCATCGGCAGGGCGATGATGAAGAACAGGCTGAGATAGGGGTGCTGCGCGCCTTCGCGTATGTACACCGGCAACACGAACAGCCAAAGGACCGCCGCGGCGTTTATCAGGAAGAGCCCGACATAGCTCCACGCGTTGTGGGCGAGATGTACGATCCCCGCGAGGCGGTTCCTGGTCATCTCAGTGTTCATGGTCGTCCTCCCCGGTTTTCCCTGTTCCCCGCGGCTGTGCTCTGCCTCAGAGCGCGTAGTGCGTGTAGTAGTGAGCGATCTTCTCGATAGCCACGATGTACGCGGCGGTGCGCAGGTCGGGCACGTCCTTGCGCGAGCGCCACATTTCGCGGATCTGCTCGTAAGCGTCGCGCATCGTGTCGTACAGTCCCGAACGTACGAGGTTCAGCTCGTCGGCCTCTGTGTGCAGCGCCGATTTCAGGGCTGCGGGCACCTTCTGTTTCAGCATCGTCTCGAGCAGTTCGATGGCCGTCTCGGACCGCATCTCCATCATGCGCCGGCCCATGCGTCCGTATCGCATGTGCGAGAGGTTCTTGGTCCACTCGAAGTACGAGACGGTGACGCCGCCGGCGTTCGCGTACATGTCGGGGATGACGATCTTCCCGGCCTCGCGCAGGATCTGGTCCGCCTCGTACGTCACCGGCCCGTTGGCGGCCTCGACGATGACAGGGGCGCGGATCTTCGCGGCGTTGTCGCGTGTAATCTGCTCCTCCAGGGCAGCGGGGATCAGGATGTCGCATTCCATCTCCAGAACGGCTGCGCCGTCCGCCACGTGCTTTCCTTCGGGGAAGCCCTTCACTCCACCGTGCTCACGCATGTGGTCGTGGACCCGCTGCACCGGGAGCCCCTTCTCGTTTACGATTGCTCCGTCGCGCTCGATGATCGCCACGATCTTGGCGCCGTCCTCCTCCTCCAGGAACTTGGCGGCGTGATACCCCACGTTGCCGAGGCCCTGCACCACGACCCGTTTGCCCTCGAGCTTCCCCTCCAGTCCGACCGACTTCAGGTCCTCCGGGTGGCTGAAGAGCGCGTGGATCGCGTATTGGACCCCGCGGCCCGTCGCCTCGACGCGGCCCCGGATGCCGCCGAGTTCCAGAGGCTTGCCGGTGACACACGCCGCGGCGTTGATGTCGTCGGGGTGCAGCATGCGGTACGTGTCGGCGATCCATCCCATCTCGCGCGCGCCGGTTCCCATGTCGGGCGCCGGCACGTTCTGACTGGGGCTGATGTATCCCTGCCGGTCCAGCTCGATCGTGAAGCGGCGGGTGATGGTCTCCAACTCCTCCTCATCATAGGCGCGCGGGTCGATCCGGAGGCCGCCCTTCGAGCCGCCGAACGGCACCTCGACCACGGCGCACTTGAAGGTCATGAGCGTGGCCAACGCCTCGACCTCGTCCTGGTCGACCTCGAGCGCGTAGCGGATCCCGCCCTTTACCGGCAGACGGTGCTCGCTGTGGTTGGCCCGCCAGCCGTGGAACACGCGCCACTCGCCGCGGATCTGGACCGGAAACCTGACCTGGTACACGGAGCGGCAGCGCCGGATCACGTCACCCAGCCCGGGGGGGAGGTCCGTGCGCTCGATGGCGGCGCCGATCATGCGCTCGACGCTCGCGAGGAATCCAGATGCGTTACCTGCGGTCATTCTCTTCCCTCCGGAAGGTTTGAGGGTCATTCGGTCATGGAAGCGGGCTGCCCCGTCGCCTTGAGCACTCCCTGCCAGATTGCGCCCTCGGGATCGAGCTGCTTTCTGGCCGCCACCGAGAGCGGGATCGGCACGTGCGTGAAGTGGCGGTTCCAGAACGCCACGACCATGTCGGTGCGGCCCGCCATGCCGGCGTGCACCGCGTCCTGTCCCAGCATCAGGCAGAACTCGGAGTCCATCGAGTTGGCCGGTAGGCTCCGGATGATGTAGCTGGGGTCGATGTACTTGACGTCCACTGGAATGGAGAGCTCTCCGAAGTAACGGCGGATCTCGTCGCGCAGGTAAACGCCTATGTCGCCCAGCTTCAGGTTGCCCGAGGCGTCGAATTCCGCCCCCGTCTTCCCGAGCAGGTCCTGACCGGCGCCTTCGGCCACCACCACGACCGCGTGGTGCTTCTCGTCGAGGCGTCTGCGCAGGGACGGCAGGAAACCCCGCTCACCTTCCAGCTCGAAGGGCACCTCCGGCACGAGGCAGAAGTTCACATCCGCGTTCGCGAGACTCGCGTGCGCGGCGATGAACCCTGCGTGCCGGCCCATGAGCTTGACGAGTCCCACCCCGTTCCAGGCACCGCGCGCCTCGCTGTGGGCGCCCTGGATGGCCTTGCGTCCCTCCTCCACGGCCGTGCTGAAGCCGAAGCTCCGCACCGTCCATGCCAGGTCGTTGTCGATGGTCTTGGGGATGCCGACAACTCCAATGGGCAGCTTGCGGCGCGCGATCTCCGCGACGAGGGCGTGGGCGCCACGCAGCGTGCCGTCGCCCCCGACCGCGAGCAGGATGTCGATGCCGTGGCGCTCGAGGGTGTCCACCATCTCGGCGGGGTCCTGGGGGCCGCGGGAGGTGCCCAACAGCGAGCCACCCTTTTGATGAATGTCCTCGACCATCCTGGGGGCGAGCTCGACCGGCGGCTCGATCGGCTCTCGCGCCAGGCCGGCATATCCGTAACAGAACCCCACGATGCGCTGCACACCGTAGGCGTAGTTGAGGGTCATGACCAACGAGCGGATCACGTCGTTGAGGCCGGGGCACAGCCCGCCGCAGGTCACGATGCCCGCAGTGACGCGGGCCGGCTCGAAGAAGATCCGCTCACGCGCGCCCGCCGGCTCGAACGCCGGCGGCATGCTCCCGGATTCGACGTACGGGCGCAGTTCGACTGTGTCGCTGACGGTGAGGATGCGCCTGCTCTCGTCCACGAACGGGGTGCCCTGCGCGTCCAGCGGCGACTCCACCTCGCAGGCGCCGAGGGTCGCGACCTCGAGCTCCTTTGCACCCGGCATCGGCGCCCGGAGGACCGCAAACTCGCTCGTGCTTTCCATAGGGGGTTTGCTCCCAGGCTAGGGTAACAGCTCCCCGAGGTCCGAGACTGCGATGTCGGCGCCGTTCTCGAGCAGCGACGCTCCCGTGCCCGTGCGGTCCACCCCGATCACCAGCCCGAAGTTCCCGGCCCGGCCCGCCTGCACCCCGGAGATGGCGTCCTCGACCACGACGGCCCGAGCGGGCTCGACGTCGAGCTCCCGCGCCGCCTCGAGGAACGTGTCCGGAGACGGCTTGCCGGCCAGCTCCCGCTCGGCCGCGACCTTGCCGTCCACCCGGACGTCGAACAGGTCCTCGATCTTCGCAGCCCGGAGAATGGCCTGCGCGTTCTTGGAGGCGGACACCAGCGCGGTCTTGATTCCCAGGTCGTGGAGGTGGCGCACGTAATCCACGGAGCGCAGGTACACCTCCGGCCCGTCGCGGCGCAGCACCTCGTTGAACAGGACATTCTTGCGGTTGCCGAGGGCGCATGTGGTGGTGTCGCCCGGCGGGTCGTCGGGGTCGCCCCAGGGAAGCTCGATGCCGCGCGAGGCCAGGAAGCTCGTCACTCCGTCGTAGCGGGGCTTCCCGTCCACGTACGGCTTGTAGTCGTGCTCGGTGTCGAACGGCTCGAACGGCTCTCCGGCCCGCTCGGGTCTCCGCTCGAGATACTCGTCGAACATCTGCTTCCAGCAGGCGGCGTGGACCGAGGCGGTAGCGGTGAGCACTCCGTCCAGGTCGAACAGCACGGCGTCGAACCGATCGGGCGTGACTGGTTGGCTGGTACGGTTCATCTCGTTCCCCGCGGATTCGTCTCGGAAGTAACGCGGGCGGTGGAGGCGTGTCCACCCGTCGCACGGCTGGTTTCAGTAGCGGAATAGCGAACGGGCCGGTTAGGAAAGCCGGCCCGCCACTGTAGTCGTTGGGGGTTGTTGGAAGCTCCGGAGGAGGGACTCCACCCCCCGACCCACTTCACCCCCCGGTCGTGGCAGGCTTCGCAGTCACCAAGTGCTCACACAACGCACTCTCCGACATATGCCGGAAGTGCAGCATCGCTTTGGAGTACCACACCTTTCCGGTTTCGGACCTGAACGTCGTGAACATCCCGGGCTGTACTCGACCGCCCCTTCCCATCCGTGCACGATATCCGACGTACCACTTCTCATTCCCGTGCACGAGGATCCGCTCAGCGTCACAGAAGAGCTCCTTGAGACGAGAGGCAGTGAGGTCCGCCAGGTTTGTCGCCTCATCATGGGTGGCAATCAGCCGGATTTCACCGCAGGTGAATACCACATTCCTCGGTGCCCCGCGCGGGCGCTCCACACGGACCGACCACGTGTGGCCGAATCGGTCCTTATATCTTTGATCATCGCTCATCACGACCGTTCCCGTTCTACGTCACGTGGTGCGGTGACAGCAGTGCGGCCACGCCTCGATTCACCGTCAGCGAGGCTCGGCTTACTCGCTCAGCGTGGTGACGTTCTCGGCCGCCGGGCCCTTTTGGCCCTGCACGATGTCAAACTCCACGCGCGCGCCTTCTCTCAGGGACTTGAAGCCGCTGCCCTGGATCGCCGAATGATGGACGAAGCAGTCCTTCTCCCCGCCGTCTGGCGTGATGAAGCCGAAGCCCTTGCCGTCGTTGAACCACTTTACGATTCCGGTGGTATGCATTGCCGTACTCCTTAGGTGTTGTATTGATGTACGTCGGAGTCCGGGTGTGCCGTACCAGCCGATCGTGCATCTGTTTCCGCGGTCAAAACCCCCGCGCTGGGCTGCCGTTGGGGGGGGCAGTCCTGCGACTGCCCCTTCCGGCGTGGATCTCACAAAAAAACGAGGGGGATCTACGGCGTGCCAGATCCCCTCTTGCAATGTTCCCTGGATTTCGCCGCGCCCCTCCGGGCGCGCTTGACGCACGAGCAATCTAACCTCGTACCCGGGGATTGCGGTAGTGGCCGGTGGGGCCGCCGCACCCGAGACGACCCGACGGAACCTGAACCGCAAACGGGCTAGCCACTTCGGCTAACCCGTTGTCCCTCAGGTGGTTCTGTGTGGTGCTGGTAGGCTCCGGAGGAGGGACTCGAACCCCCGACCCGACGGTTAACAGCCGTCTGCTCTACCAACTGAGCTACTCCGGAAGGGTGCTGCGCCCGGGAGTCTAATGGCGCCCGGGCGCCCACGCAAGCGACCTAGTTGCTCACCGTCACGATGAAGGTCGCGGTCGTTATCGCCAGCGTGAGAAGCTGGATCACGATGAACCAATCCTCCCGGGCGAAGGCCTTTCGGGGCACCATTATCTCGTCACCCGAGCGCACCCCGATCTCCCCCAGAGTGGCGCGCCTGACGGTGGCGTCCTCGTAGCTCACCACGGCCGTCGTGTCGGCGCGGAAGACCTTGATCTTGTCGAGGTTCCCCGCGGAGCGGGCCCCGCCTGCGAGCGCGACGAGGTCGAGCACGCTGAGCGTGGGGTCCACCGTGTAGAGTCCCGGGGAGTTGACGTAGCCGAGCACCGCCACTCGGAACAGCGGGGTGATGGTCACGAAGGGGCTGGCGAAGATGCGCTCGAGTCCGGCGCGCAGGGTGTCGCGCAGCTGAGCCACGTTGAGGTCGCGCGTGTCGATCGCGCCGATGACGGGGTAGTAGAGCATCCCCTCCTCGTCCACCTGGAACTGCCCGGAGTACTCCTCGCGCCCCCAGACGGAGATGCGCACGAAGTCGCCCGGAGCAAGGGTGTAGCGGCTACCCGCCGGGACGACCTGACCCTGATCCTGTGCCGAGAGTGTACTCGCTACCGCCCCAACCACCAGCAGGAAACACAGTACGGTTCGCATGGCCTACAAGATTGTGGTTCTTTGACTTGCGGTCAACTGGACGGGCGCGCTTCGAGTGCCGGAAACGGCTCAGGCTGCTCCAGTGCGACGCGGAGGAATCGGGCGGTGTGTGAGTCCGCCCTGGCGACCTCCTCGGGCGTCCCGGCGGCGACCACCCGCCCGCCGCCGGCGCCGCCCTCCGGTCCCAGGTCGATCACCCAGTCCGCCCGTTTGATGATGTCCAGGTGGTGCTCGATGACCAGCACCGTGTGCCCTGCGTCCACCAATCGGTCGAGCACCTTGATCAGGGTGCGGACGTCGTCCAGGTGGAGGCCTGTGGTCGGCTCGTCCAGGATGTAGAGGCGCCGCGCCTTCTTGCGCAGGGCGGTGGCGAACTGTCGCGCGATCTTGAGCCGCTGTGCCTCCCCTCCGGAAAGCGTCGTGGCCGGCTGGCCCAGGCGCAGGTACCCGAGCCCCACCTGCTGCAGGTGCCACAGCGACCTGCCGAGGCGCTCCTGGTGCCGGAACCGGTTGATGGCCTGCTCGACCGTGAGATTCAGGACGTCGTTGATGGAGAGGCCCTTGACCCTCACGTCCAGCACCTCGGGCTGGAAGCGCGTGCCGCCGCATGCATCGCACGGCACGAACACGTCGGCCATGAACACCATCTCCACCTGCACGTGCCCGGCGCCGTCGCACCCATCGCAGCGGCCGCCGTCGGTGGCGTTGAAGCTGACCGTGGTGGCGGTGTAGCCGCGGGCCCGGGCCAGCGGTTGGGCCGCGAACAGCGAGCGGATCTCGTCGAACGCCCTGACGTAGGTGATGGGGTTGGAGCGGGGGGTCCGGCCGATGGGCGACTGGTCCACGAGCACGACGTCCTCCAGTCCCTGCCAGCCGGTGAGGGCTTCGATCTCGCCAACCCGCTCTCCAAGGTGCTCCTTGGCTCCGTGCGCTCCCTTGAGGCGGACGGCCAGGTTGCGGTACAGCACGTCGTGCACCAGGGTGGACTTGCCCGAGCCCGATACTCCGGTGACAACCGTCAGGGTGCCGAGCGGTATGGCGACATCGATGCCCTGCAGGTTGTGAAGCCGCGCCCCCTGGACGGTGAGCCACTGGGGTCCCGCGGGGCGCCGCATGCTCGGGACCGCTATGCGCCTGGCCCCGCTCAGGTACTGGCCGGTGAGGGTACCGGCCCGCTCGGCGCCATCCACCGGCCCCGAGTACACCACCTCGCCTCCGTGCTCGCCGCTCCCCGGTCCCAGCTCGACCATGTGGTCGGCCGCACGGATGGTGGCCGGGTCGTGCTCCACGATCACGACGGTGTTGCCGGCGCTGCGCAGGCGCCCGAGCAGCTCGAGCAGCCGATGGATGTCTCGCGCATGGAGGCCGATGGAGGGCTCATCGAGCACGTACAGGGTGTCCACCAGGTGCGATCCCATCGCGTTGGCCAAGGCGATCCGTTGCGCCTCGCCGCCCGACAGCGTGCGGGTCTGCCGGTCCAGGGTGAGGTAAGTGAGGCCCACGTCCAGCAGGAAGCCCACTCGGTCGGTGAGCTCACGCAGAATGGTGGCAGCGACGCCACGCTCGAACTCGGTGAGCTCCAGTGCGGCAAGCCACTCCGCCAGCGCCTCCGCGGTCAGTGCCGCGACTTGGCCGATCGAGTGCTCGCCCAGCTTCACTGCCAGCGCCTCGGGACGCAGCCGTTGGCTGCCGCAGGCGGGGCAGGGGTTGGCGAGCTGGTACTGCCGCAGGAAGACCCGGATGTACTGCTTGTAGCGCTTGCGCTCCAGTCCCTTGAGGAAAGGGAAGACGCCCCGATAGCGGCCGGCTGTGTTGTGCAGCAGGAAGTTGCGATGGGCCTTCTTGAGCCTGCGCCACGGGATGTCCAGTGGAATTCCCTCGGCCTCGGCCGTCTGGCGCAGCAGGCGCCGCCGCCGCGTGTAGCGCGGCTTCGTCCACGGGTCCAGCGCGCCGTCGGCGACCGTCAGGTCGGGGTCGGGGACGATCAACGACTCGTCGTACTCCAGCACCGCCCCGAATCCGTTGCACTGCTGGCAGGCACCGCGTGGGTTGTTGAAGGAGAACAGGCCCGGTGAGAGCGGCAGTGTGGGCGTGTCGCACTCAGTGCAGCGGGGGTGTTGCGAGAAGCGCAGCGTCTCACCCTCGCCGTGGATCTCGGCCAACCCCTCCCCCTCGGCGAAGGCGAGCGCCAGGGAGTCGGCCAGCCGGGCGCGGCTCGCGGTGGTGGGGCGCACGCGGTCTACCACGACCAGCACCCGCACGGCATCCAGCCTCAGGGCCGAAGGCAGCTCGTCCAGCCGGTGGATCTCATCCGCCACCATCACGCGCACGAATCCCATGGCGCGGAGGTTCTCGATGATGCCGTCGTGTCCGATCCGTGCCACCACCGGCAGCGGGAACACGATGAGCACCGTCTGATCGCCGAACGCGCCCAACACGCGGTCCGCCCCGGTCGTGGGCGAGTCCACGGTCACCGGCGCACCGCAGAGATGGCAGCGGGGCCGGCCCACCCGCGCCCACAGCAGCCGCAGGTAGTCGTAGATCTCGGTCGCCGTGCCCACGGTGGAGCGGCTCGACGTAGTGGGGTTCTTCTGCTGTATCGCTACGGCTGGGGAAATGCCGTCGAGGCGGTCCACCAACGGCTTGGGCATGCGCTCCAGGAACTGCTTCGCGTATGTGGAGAGCGACTCGATGTAGCGGCGCTGCCCCTCGGCGTACAGCGTGTCGAAGGCGAGCGTGCTCTTGCCCGAGCCGGAGGGTCCTGTGATCACCGTGAGAGCGCGGCGCGGGATCTCGAGCGAGATGCCCTTCAGGTTGTGCTGCCGCGCACCCTCCACGACGATCCGATCGGACGACATGGGGTGAAGCATAGTGGAATGCTGCCGTTGACGGGAGCGCCGCCGAGGCGGTACGTTGCCCCGCCATGGCGGCCCGTTTCCCCATCAAGCTACTGCGCCGCGGCCTCGAGGCTTTCGCGCTCATCTCGGTGATCGTTTTCGCCGCGGTCCTCTTCTACGGTAACAACCTAGAGTTCTTCCTCGACGCCATGGTCTCGGTCCGGTGGCAGTGGCTGCTGCTCGGCGTGGGCCTGGCATCGATGGACTGGATCGGCGGCGGGCTCAGGCTGTACGTGCTGGGGAAGCACGTGTATCCGCAGACCTCGCTCAAGGGGTGCATCCTCTCCGGCGGCCTCAATGCGTGGGCCACCATGCTCACGCCATCGCAGGCGGGCGGCGGACCGGTGGGGATCATGGTTCTGAAGCGGTATGGGATGCCGCTGCCCGTCGCGATGGTGGTCACGTTCATGAGCTTTGTGGCCACGATCCTGTTCTTCGGCGTGGCGGGGCCGCTCACGATCCTGTTCGGCGCGGGTGAGTCGCTGCAGCAGCACGGGGTGCTCGGCATCCTGAGCTTGAGGGAACTCTATTTCCTCAGCCTGGGCGGGTTCGTAATGGTCGGGGTCGTGATGCTTTTCGTCATAATATTCCCCGGCGTTGCGCGGCGGCTGGCGCGCCGAATCGTGGGCTGGCTGGAGCGACGCGGGAGCGCCAAGCTCGCCCACCGGGTCGCGGATCTGAACGCGGGCATCGACCGGGCCCACGAGGCGATGGTCGCGTTCTTCAAGGGCCGTGGCTGGTTGTCGCTCGCCGCGGCAGTAGTGCTGACCGCGGTTGCACTCTCCAACAAGCTGATCTCGGGCTACGTGGTGCTCCGGGCGCTGGGAATCGAGGCCCAGTTCGTGGACGTGGTCCTGTTGCAGACGCTGATCATCTTCCTGCTCTACTTCGCACCAACTCCGGGTGGGTCCGGACTCGCCGAAGTGCTCTCTGCGGCCGTCATGTCGATCTACGTTCCGCGTGAGCTGACGCCATCGTACATCTTGCTGTGGCGCATTCTGGTCAGTTATCTGACAGTTGGGGTCGGCTCGATCGTCTTCTGGCGCTGGCTCAAGCTGGCGGAGGAACGACCGGAGGAGGCGGATGAGGAAGAGGCCGAACCCGTTCGCGAGGACCGAGTTGCACGGCCTGAATTGGGCAAGTAGCTTTGCTCACTAGCCTCCAATCCTGAGGACACCTTCGGATGACGCACCTTCAGGTCGGCGGCCATCGCCACGCCATCTCGGTAGGTGACGTGACCATAGGCTCCGACCCGTCGTCTCAGATCACGCTGAGTGGTGATGGCGTTGCCGCCCGCCACGCGATCGTGCAGGGCCTGGCGAATGGCCAGGTGGCCATTCGGCTGGCCGCCGAGGACGTCGAGGTCCGCGTGAACGGCGTGCGGCTGGGTCCGAACCCGCACCCCCTGCTGCACGGCGACAAGGTCGAGATCGCCGGACAGGAGCTGCTGTTCGTGGACGAGCGCCGCAGCGGCAGCACGCAGTACGTGCAGGCCATGGATCCGGGTGTGATGGCTCAGGCTGCGAAATCCTCGGCCAAGCCGGCCGCCACGTCTGCCACCGGTGGCCGCCTGGTGTCGCTCACGGATGGGCGGGAGTACATGATCACGGGCAACTCCGTGACGATCGGCCGTGACGCAAGCTGCGATGTCGTGGTGACGAGCAAGAATGTCTCGCGGCGCCACGCGGAGGTGCTCGCGTCGCCCAAGGGATACATCGTCGTGGACAGCAGCACGAACGGCACGTTCGTGAACGGGACCCGGGTCGAGGGACAGCGCCTTCTCGCGCGCGGTGATCTGATTGAGTGCGGCGAGTCCGAGCTGCGGTTCTATGCAGACGTGGTAACCGAGCCGGCGCCCGCGGATGCCGCCCCGGTCTCTGAGGCTCCGGCTACGCCGCCGCCCGGTGCGGACTACCGGCTCAGCAACACGCTTCACGGCGTGCCCGGGATTCGCGTATCGCGGCCCGGAGCCGTGCGCAAGGAGGCCGAGCCGAAGGCCCCGCAGCCGGCAGCGCGGCCTGCGGTGGCCACGGGCGTGCTGGCCAATCTGGTGGTGCGAAGTGGTGACCTCAAAGGCCAGCGCTTTCCGATCCGCGTGCCGGTCGTGAACGTGGGCCGCGCCGAGTACAACGACATCGCCATTCCAGAGGACAGCGTCTCCACCACGCACGCCAAGCTGCAGCGGCGCGAGGGGATCTGGATGCTGGTGGACCTGGACTCGACCAACGGAACCATGGTCGACGGCGAGGCGGTCCACGGCGAGGTGCCCCTGGCACCGGGGGCGCTGATCCGGTTTGGGGACGTCCAGACGATCTTCGAGCCTACCGATGACAGCATCGACGCCAAGAAGGGAAGCTCGACCAAGGTCATAGAGGCGATCCAGGAGGTGCACGCGGTCTCGGGTCCGCAGGCGCCGCCGCCTGCCGCCGCCCCGGACCGGCCCACGACGCCGGCCCCTGAGGTCGAAGCGCCGCCGCCGGCCAAGCGGTCCGCAGGCCTTCCCTGGTGGCTGTTCTTCCTGATCCTCGTCGGCATCGCCGTCGTGGCCCTCCTGGTACTGGGCGCCCGCTAGAGTGCCGCATACCGTTCGTTTCACCTGCGCGGGGCGGACCGACGTCGGAGTGGTCCGTTCGGGGAATGAGGATGCCTACCTCATGGTCCCGGACAACGGTGTCTTCATCGTGGCCGACGGGATGGGCGGACACGCAGCCGGTGAAGTGGCGAGCGACATGACGGTGCGCATAGTGGGGCAGGCGCTCGAGGGAGTGGCGGGCCGGCCGGACGCAGACGCGGCCGAGATCATCAAGCGGTCGATCGTCGAGGCAAACGGAGCCATCTTCCAGCGCACTCTGGTGGAGCAGGACAAGAGGGGGATGGGGACTACGGCGACCGCCATGGTGATCAACGGGCCCCGCTACCTCATCGGTCAGGTGGGCGACAGCCGGGCCTATGTCATGCGCGACAGCCGGCTGTTCCAGATCACGAAGGACCATTCCTACGTTCAGGAGCAGGTGGACGCCGGCTACCTCACGCCCGAGCAGGCGCGCACACACCCCTACAGCAACGTCATCACCCGCTGCGTCGGTGCCAACAGCCACGTGGCGCCCGACATCTACGTGGGTGCGCTCAGGTCGGACGACGTCTTTCTGCTCGCGTCGGACGGGTTGACCGGAATGCTCGAGGACAGCGACCTGCTGGCGTTGATGACCGGTGGCAGGTCGCCGGCAGAACTGGTGGACACGCTGGTCACCGAAGCCAACCGGCGTGGCGGGCTGGACAACGTCACGGTCATCGTAGTCCGCATCGACAGCGTCGAGAACTCGAGCGATCCCGCGGAAGCCGACGCCGGCGCGGCGTGACCGAAGGTCCCAGCCACGATGCGCTCGGCCCCCTGGTCGCCGAGCACCTGCCACCCATTCTCTACGCTCTGGAAGTCTGCGCCCTGCAGATGGAGGGCGCCGGCCGCAGTGAAGAGGCCGACTACTATCGCGCCCTGGCCCGCCGGCTGTCCGAGGCGAGCGGCACGCCGAGAGAAGAAGCTACCTAGCTAGCGGACAGCAGCGCCGCGCCGGATTCCAGCTCCGCCGCCAGCTCCCCCGCACCATGCTCCAACAATCCCAGCATTGCTGCCTGGTCGATGTCGGCATCTCGGGCAACGAATACGCGCAGGCGCCGCGCGCTCGTGTGGAGCTCGTCCGCCACCTGCTGTATCCCGAGCCAGTCGGCACTGCCCTCGCGGCCGAGCACCGCGGTTCCGCCCCCGTGCCGCAGCAGGGGAAGGTCGACCTCCAGCATCGCCGGCTTGGCCGGGAAATCCAGCAGCAGCTCGCCGGGCTCGAGACCCAGCTCCGCGGCGAGCCGGTCCTCGACGCGCTCTACGAGTCCGGGGTCACGCGAGATCCAGTCGCCTCCGCCGCGCGGCACCTCGGCGGCACGCACGTCGAGTGCGCGCTTGTACAGCTGCCGGCTCCTCAGCCGGGCGGCCAGGTTCGTGTTGCGCACCTTCCGCACGGCCTCCATGAGGCCCTCGTCGGTGCTGCGCGCGATCCAGTCGGGCTCGAGATCGCCCCGCGCCACCGCGGTGCGCACGAGGCGCTTGAACATGGATGTCGCGCTGCGCACGGCGTGATGCCAGTACACGTTGCGGTACATCTGGTACTTCGCGAACAGCAGTGACTCGAGCGCGCTCACGCCCTTCTCGTGCACACCTATTCCGCGCGAGCCGTCGGTTTGCAGGACGAGAGTGATCGAGTGGATCAGGCGGTCCACGTCGACGGTGCCGTATGGAACGCCGGACATGCGAGCGTCGCGGGTCAGATACTCGATCTTGTCCAGGTCGAGGGAGCCGGAGATCAGTCCCTGCAGCGGGCTGTCGCTGGTGCCGCGGATGAGCTCCTCGACGCGCCGCTCCACGGATTGGATGCCGAACGCCGCCAGGGCCGCCTGCAGTTCGGGATCGCGGAACTGCTCTCTCGCGAGCGCCTCGTGCGACGGGAGTCCCGCCTCTTCGAGCGCGTGCGAGAACGGATAGTGGCCGATGTCGTGCAGCAGCGCAGCCAGCCGCACGAGCACGACCTCTTCCTCCGGTATGCCGTCCAGCTCACGACGCTCGGCCAGCAACGCCAGCGTGCGGCGCGCGAGGTGATGGGTCCCCAGCGCGTGCTCGAAGCGTGTGTGCGTGGCGCCCGGATACACGAGGTATGCATGTCCCAGCTGCCGGACGTAGCGCAGCCGCTGGAAGGGCGCGCTGTCGACTACGCGTAGCGACGCCGAGTCAACGCGAATGTTGTTCCAGAGAGGATCCCGGATTACTTCGAAGTCGCCGGTGACCGCCATGGCTCGAATCGGCTAGCCGGCCGGGCCGGCCTCACGCACAGCCGAATCCACACCGTCGGCATAGTGCGTGAAGTTCTCGCGAAACATCGCAGCGAGCCGGGCGGCCTGTTCGTCGTACCTCTCGGGATCGGCCCAAGTGCTCCGGGGGTCCAGCAGCCTGGGCGGTATACCTGATACGGATGCGGGCACCTCGATCCCGAAGACCGGGTCCACACGGGTGGGCGCGTCGTTTAGGCTGCCGTCCAACACCGCCCGAACCATCGTTCTCGTATAGGGCAGGTTGATGCGGCGGCCCTCGCCGTACGGGCCTCCCGTCCACCCGGTGTTCACCATCCAGCAACGCACCCCGTAGCGCTCTATGCGCTCGCCGAGCATCGCGGCGTACACCCCGGGATGCAGAGGGAGAAAGGGCGCGCCGAAGCAGGCGCTGAACGTGGCCTGCGGCTCGGTGACTCCACGCTCCGTTCCCGCGACCTTGGCGGTGTACCCCGACAGGAAATGGTACATCGCCTGTGCCGGCGTCAGCCTGGCCACTGGAGGCATCACGCCGAACGCGTCTGCAGTGAGGAACAGGATGTTCTCGGGATGACCGCCGCGGCCCGAAGGCACGTGGTTCGGGATGAAGTAGATGGGATACGACGCCCGCGTGTTCTCCGTGATGGAGTCATCGTCCAGGTTGATCTGGTGGGTTCGCGGGTCGAGCACGACGTTCTCCAGTATCGTGCCGAACATCTGTGTCGTGGCGTGGATGTCGGGCTCGCCCTCTGCCGAGAGCCGGATCACCTTCGCGTAGCAACCGCCCTCGAAGTTGAATACGCCCTCGTCGCTCCAGCCGTGCTCGTCGTCTCCGATCAACGCCCGAGTGGGGTCGGTCGAGAGGGTGGTCTTTCCCGTTCCCGAGAGTCCGAAGAAGACCGCCGTGTCACCCCCGTCCCCGATGTTCGCCGAGCAGTGCATCGAGAGGATACCCTGCCTGGGATAGATATAGTTGAGGATCGTGAACATCGACTTCTTGAGCTCGCCGGCGTAGCGGGTGCCACCGATCAACACGGTCCGTGCGGCGAAGTTGATGACCACGAACGCACCGCTGCGCGTACCGTGACGGTCCGGGTCCGCCTGCATCTCCGGGGCATGGAGCACGGTGAACTGCGGCTCGAACGACTCCAGGTACTTGGCGTCCGGTCGCAGGAACATGTTGTAGACGAACATCGCGTGCCATGCGTTCGTGGTCACGAATCGCACTGGGACGTGGCGGTCGGGGTCCGCCCCGGCGAAGACGTCGCGTACGAAGAGCTCCTGCTCCCTGGCGAGGAACTCGCGGACGTCGGACAGCAGGCGCTCATACTGAGGTTGCTCGAGCGGCTGGTTTACGTTGCCCCACCAGATGTCGGCTTCGGAGCCGGGCTCGCGCACGACGAACTTGTCGCCCGGTGAGCGGCCGGTGTGCGGGGCCGTGATCGCGATGAACGGCCCTCCGGACACGATGTGCCCTTCGGAACGTCGCACGGCCGTTTCGTACAGGGCGGCGGGCGGGAGGTTCCAGTGAACGGTGCCGGAGGCATCGAGCCCCGGTGCGACGGTCGAAGTGCGTGTCATCATGAAGTCTGGGAACGGAGAAAATAACACGGCTGGGTGCTGAACGTTACCCCGCGCACGCCGTCAGGTGGCCTGGTCGCGCCGTGGGCCTACGGCTGGAACGGCAGGATGTCTGTCTGGATGTGGTACAGTGTCTGGATGGTGGATGCGTCACGGGCCGTGGGTCGGCGTGCCGTGACGGGGATCGCCATCAGGTCGTTCTGGTCGGAGCTGTGGTTGAAGATCCCCATTGCGTGACCGATCTCGTGCGCCGTCACGCGCGCGAGGCAGTTCGCGATGTCGGACGGCTCCCCCGAAAACCACCTCATCTCGATATCGATGCGCGCCTCGAACCGCAGCTGACCCGACCCATCATCCACGAAGTTGGGGATTTGTGTGACACCGATGCAGGTCTGGACCGGAGGGTCGTCGGTGAGCGGGGCATCGGGTGGTGGCGGGCCCGGCATCCGCACGATGACGTCGGCCTGGAGGGAGTCCGCGACGAGCGCGCCCCAGAACTCACCGTAGAGGAACTGCGTAGCCCACATCTGCACGCCGAGCTCCACGTACTCCTGGAGCGCTCCGGTGGTTTCCGCCCAGAACCGCACCGGCAGCTGTGAGCTGGGGAAATGGAATATCGGGTCCGTCGGAGAGGCGCGGAACTCGTACGGAGCGGGCCGGTTGGGAGACTCGACCGACTGGCAGCCGGCGAGTCCCACCAGGACGGTGAGCGCGAGCGCCCTAGCGCGTCGTTTCCGCATTGCTCCACCTCAACGTGGCGCCGAGGAATACGCGGTTCACTATGCGGCTCCCGAAGCCGGTCTCACTCAGCGCCTGTGTCCGGAAGCGATGGAGCCCCCACTCGAGGTCCAGCGCCACCAGGAAGTGTCGACCCAACGGATGATCCACCCGGACTCCGAGCCCCACCGTCGGCTCGAGCGGCTGGTCGTTGCGGAACAGCGTGGCCTGCCGCCCCTCATCGGCAGCGGAGTACTTCACGGCGCCGATGGAGGCCTGCGCCGATGCCCAGGGCAGAATCCGCCAGCGCAGGTCCAGCGTTCCGGTCCACACGGTGAGCGGGATGATGTCCCTGGACCCTTCGGTCTGCTTCTGCTGGAGGTCGCTGCGGGCCCACGCGAGCCCGACTGCGACCTCGTACTTCGGCCCGAGCGGCGTGCCGACGGCGATGCCCAACGTGGGGGCGATGGCCGGCTGTGCGGTAAACCCGTCCACGATGGTGTCGCGCACCAGTATGGAGCTCCACGTGGCCCCGGTCCCGAACTCCGCAAAGACCTGCGCGTGGGCGGCCGTCACCGGCACGGCGGTGAGAGCCACGCACAGCGCGACCGCGAGCCGGGTCCTCCGATCAGCCATCGGTGCGCACTTCTCCCTCGGCCACCGGCAGCCGATCCCAGGTTTCGCCCACGCGCTCGTCGCGCAGCTTGTCGCGCAGCACCCCCCTGAGTGCGAAGGCCAGCACGAGTGCGGCGGCGAAGGCACAGACGATCACGGGGCCCGTGGGCATGTCGGTGACGTACGAGGCATAGAGGCCGACCACGGTGGCCGCGATACCGGAAGCCCAGGCGATCGCCAGCAGGTAGCTCGTCCGGGACGTGAACAGGAACGCGATCACGGCGGGGATCACCAGAAAGCTGAAGACAACCAACACGCCCGCGATGGCAACCGACAACGTGACCATAACGCCGAACAGCGCGTAGAACACGAAATCCCACCCCCGGACCCTCCACCCACGGGCCGCGGCCTCATGCGGCCTGAGGGAAATCGTGAGGAACCGCTCACGGAGGAGCCAATGAACAGCCCCGATGAGCCCGTAGATGATCGCCGTCTTGATGATCTCGGGCCACGTGACCCACAGCAGGCTGCCGGTGAGCAGATGCTCCACGTGCTCCGAGCCCCGCGGCGCCTGCGCGGCGAGCAGGATCGTTCCGGCGGTGGCTGCCACATACACGATCCCGATGATCGCTTCCTGCGGCACGTAGGCATGCTTCATCCGGCTCATGCTGAACAGAGCGGCGGCGATCAATGTGGCGGCGAGGCCGATGAAATAGCCGGCGGTGGCGTCCGAGATGCCCAGCAGTTGCCCGAGGTCGTGTCCCAGCCCGAGCCCGGCGGCGGCCCAGCCGAGCGCGGCGACCTGGGCGAGCGCCAGGTCCACGAAGATCACACCCCGGGCGATGATGTGGATGCCCATATACGCGTGGAGGCCTACCAGGATCAGTGCGGCCACGAGGGCCGGGAGCATCAGGTCGAACATCGCCCTGCCAGTTCTGTCATTGGGTCACCGGTGCCTGTTCTATGGATGGGCGCGCCGCTCGGTGAAACTCTGGGCGAGCCGTCGCACCCACGTGTCGATCAGTGTGAAGTAGTCGTCCACTCCCTCCTCCCCCTCGACGTGCTCGGGCACCATCAGCGCCGCAGCGCCGGTACGGGAGGCGACCCGCTCCACCTGGCGCTGGCTGAAATAGTTCGCCGCAAACAACACTCGAATGTTTTCCCGGTCAATGAACTCCATGACATCCTCGACATGGCCGGGTCCTGCCGGGATGCCTGGCTTCGGCTCCACGTACATGGCACACTCTATCTGGAACCGATCGCTGAAGTAGGCCCAGTTCTTGTGGTAGCACACCATGCGGCGTCCGCGGAACGGAGCCGCTTCGGCCAGCCAGCCGCCGAGGTATTCGACGAGCGGCTTTCCCTGGAAGCTCTGGCTGGAGAGGAACTCCCAGAACTGCTCTCCTCGGGCGAGGTTGAGGAGTGTCTCGGCGCCCAGCAGTTCGATGATCTCCTCTCCGAACAGCCGCTGCAGCAGGCGTGACTCGAAGTCCGCGAGGTTGGCATCGTACTCGGCGGCGTGCTCCGGATCCACGCGCTTGAGCCCGGCGGCGATGTTGCGCGCTATGAGAATGCCGTTGATCGGATCGGTGTGGATGTGTGGGTTTCCGAAGACGTGGACGTCGCCCCCGGAGCGGGAGACGTTGGCCGGGACCTGGAGCAGCCTGACTCCGGAGTAGGCAACCACATTGCCGGGTTCGCCTTCGAGCACGTTCGGGTTATTGGCGCGATCCAGGATGGCCGGAACCCACAGCTCCAGGTCGAGGCCCGTGACCACGAAGATGTCGGCTTTCTGCACGGCGGCCGCGAAGCTCGGGCGTGGATTCACGAAATGAGGATCCTGGTCGCCGCGCGCGATCGCCCGCACATCGGCCAGGTCGCCGGTCACCTCTCTGGCGATGGCCGCGTAGGTGGGAAGCGTCGTCACGACCTTGAGCTCCTGCGCTCGCGCCGGGCCCGCGACTGCGATGACCGTGCCGACGAGCGCGCCCAGGCGGCGCGCAGCACTCCACGGGTTCCTCTGAGTCATATGCTCAATGGTCCTCAGTAGTTCTCGTGCCGGTGCGGGCCTATTGCCCACACAACCTGCAGGAACAGCGTGTGGTTGCCGCCACCGTTTTCGGGTTTCAGGTAGTTGTACTGTGCGCGCAGGTACACCCACTCGCTCTGCCACCACGTGATGCTGGGTACTACCTGCAGGTAGGCCGGGTCGGTCCCCACTGCGGCAAGGTAGTCGGCCCGCGTTCCGAACACCCAGCGGCGTCCCGCCTTGTAATTGGCCTGGAGGTAGCCGCCCTTCTGCCACGGGCCTGCTCCGGTGATCTCCCGCTTCACCCAGTACCACTCGCCCTTGAAGTGGAGCGACTGGTACAGAGCCCGGGCTGGCGGAGCCCAGCTGAAGGCGAAGTCGAGGCTCCACAACGTGGTCTCGAGCGAGTCCCCGCTGCTCTGTCCCCAGAGGCCGTTGCCGCCCAGCTGCAGGTACGTGCTCGGGCCCAGATCCCAGAAGCTCTGCAGCCGTCCGAGGTAGCTTGGCTCGGCCCCGTCCCCGAACAGGGCCTCGTTCGTGCCGGCCGTGAGCTCGAAGGTCGCCGTGTTGGTGGAAGGCCCCAGAGCGAGGGCGGGCGACACGAGACTGATCCCCGTCTGTATGAGGCCGTCATCCCCCAAGAAGACGATAGACGGCATCGAGCGGTCCGTCTCGTACAGGGCGTGGGTGTGCCAGCGATTGTAATTGCCGATCTCCTGGCGGAACTTGCCGGCTTTCAAGCCGAGGTTGCCGGGCAAGCCCACCCAGTAGAGATAGCCCTCCTCGAGCTTGAACCCTCCCTCTTCTTCTTCTCCTTCCCCCGTGGGGAAGCCCGCGATGCGGAGCCCCTCCTCATACCCCACGAAGACCTTCGTCCGGGTGTAGGGGTCGATCGCCGCCTGGAACGAGAACTCGAACTCCCGGGGAACGGCGCTGACCCGGCTGTCCGCGCCGTCCGGCGCCAGGTAGTAGCCTACGACGTCTCCCGTGACGCTGATCTCCGGGTTCAGGATGCTGAGGCCGCGGGTCTTGCTCTCCTGCTGCGCCGTGGTGTCCTGCGCCGGCTCGCCGGCGGCCTGGGCCGCGGCGCGCAGGGCGGCCAACTCGTCGGAGACCCCGGAGGTGTCCTGACCCTGCCGAATGAGCTGTCGGAGCAGGGCCTCCAGTGAGTCCAGGCGGGCCTTGAGCCGGCGGATTTCCTGCTCGAGGGAATCTGCCCGCTCTGGTTGCTGTGCCACGGCGGGCGTTGCCGCTGCGCCGGCACAGAGGGTCACCAGCAGTGCCGCCGATATCCGCATCCAGGTCCTCTGCATTGGTCCAATACGAGCGCCATACCGCGCGCACGCGCGTTGGACCACGGTCTGGGCGCCCCTAAGCAATGTCGGATGCCACCGGGGACGCGCCGAGGAACACCGTCGCCAGGACGATGTACCGCAACAAGGGGGATGTGTGGTTCACGCGGTTGCCTCGGGACGGCAAATGGGCATCTTCTCGTAGTTCGTGTTGCATCATGATGTTCCGCCCGCGGCAGAAGCATAATCCAGGAAGGCTGACAATGCGACGAGTCCTCTTGAGCCTCATACTCTTGGCGCTGGTGCTCCCCTGGCACCGTGAGGCCGCCGCACAGGAGGCGCCGGAGCGGCCCTTCACGATCCTGGTCACCAACGACGACGGCTACAACGCGCCCGGCATTCGCGCGTTGGTGGACTCACTGGTCTCGATTGCCGCCGTCGTCGTGGCCGCGCCGGAGGGCCAGCAGAGCGGGGTGTCGCACGGAATCCGGCTGAGCAACCCGATCACGGTCGACGAGTTCTCCAACAAGCACGGCATCGAGTGGTACGCGATCGATGCCAGGCCCGCCACCGCGATGCGCCTGGCCCTCGACGCTCTGATCGACACGCTGCCGGACCTCGTTGTCTCCGGGATCAACACCGGAGACAACGTGGGCCTCACGTCGTGGCTGTCCGGCACGGTGGCCGCCGCAAGGGAGGCGGCGTTCCATGGGGTGCCGGCAATCGCCGTATCGATGGGTGCGGGGACGTAC
Source organism: Gemmatimonadales bacterium (assembly GCA_030601605.1). GTDB lineage: Bacteria > Gemmatimonadota > Gemmatimonadetes > Gemmatimonadales > GWC2-71-9 > WVYX01. The sequence goes on along the minus strand of JAUVTI010000012.1, from coordinate 2,824 downwards.
GAGGACTACGAAGCCGCCGCGGGCTTCATGAAGACCCTGGTGCAACAGCTCAGGGAGGGGGGCGCCATCGAGCCCGGGATGTTTCTCAATGTGAACGTGCCGGCCGCCAGCTCGCGCCCATTCATGGGAGTTCGGGTCGTGCGGCAGAGCGTCGCTCCCAACACGTCGAGCTATGAGCCACGCACTTCGCCCCGCAGACGTCTCTATTTCTGGGACAGCTGGCAGCCGGCGTTCGACGATGTCGACGGCACCGATCTGTACGGCTTCAACCGCGGCTACATCGTCATCACGCCGTTCAAGATCGACCAGACCGACATGCGGGCCCTGGAGACCCTGAAGCCGTTGCTGGAGAGGGACGTCCCGCAGGAGGAAGGTGGCTGAGCGCTAGCCCCCGCGGGGCGAGCGCCTGTACCCCTTCAGGCGGCGCAGCATGCGGCGGTCCGTCTTCACGCCGTCGTCTCCCTTTGGCGTCTCGATGATCTTGATGACGCCGTCGAAGCGTGGGTCCCGCATCGCGCGGCGGAACGGTTCGGGGCCCAGCGTTCCCTCTCCGATCAGCTCATGACGATCGCGCCGCGAGCCGAGGGGCGTCTTCGAGTCGTTGAGATGGAGGCACGCGAGGTGCTCCAGGCCGATAGCCTCGTCCCACGCGCGCCACACGCCGTCCCAGTCCTCCACCAGGTCGTATCCCGCGGCATACAGATGGCAGGTGTCGGCGCAGAACCCGATGCGCTCGCGCAGCTCGGGCCGCACCCGCTCGCGTAGCTCGGCCAGCTCTTCGAAGGTGGCGCCCAGAGCCGTTCCCGACCCCGCGGTCGTCTCGATGAGGATGCGCGGTTCCGAGACCGCCGTCAGGCACTCCTCGTAGGCCGCGGCGTTGCGCCTGATGCCGGCCTCCCGGTCGTCCATGTAGTTCCCCGGATGCGTCACGACGTAGGGCACGCCGAGCTCGTCGCAGCGCGCGATCTCTCCCTTGAAGCTGATTATGGAGCGGGCCCGGAGCGCCGGAACCGGAGAGGCGAGGTTGATGAGGTAGGAGTCGTGCGAGACCACGGCCTGGATGCCGGAACGCTCGAGCTCCCCAGGGAACTCCGCCACCTCTTCCTTGCGCAGCTGGGGCTCGCGCCACTGGTTCGGCGTCTTGGTGAAGATCTGGATCGCGGTCGCGCCGATCTCGGCGCCGCGGGCCGGCGCGCTCGCCACGCCGCCGGCGGTGGAGACGTGAGCTCCGAGCAGGAGCGGTTCGCTCAGGAGAAGGCCTCGCTCGAGACGAGCGGGACGAAGCGGCACGCGCCGGCCATGTGGTGGTGGAAGCCCGTCGCGGTGCGCTCGACCACGGTGAGCTCCTGGAGCGCGCGGTCGCCCAGAGGGATGACCAGCCGGCCCTGGACAGCGAGCTGCTCGAGCAGAGCGGTGGGCGGCTCGGGAGCGGCCGCGGCCACGACGATGGCATCGTAGGGGGCGGCCTCCGGGTGTCCCATCGCCCCGTCGCCGACGAGGGACGTGACGTTGCGGACGCCGAGATTGGCGAGCCGCGCCTCAGCCGCGTGGGCCAGCTCGGCGATGCGCTCGATGGTCCAGACGTGGTGGGCGATCTTGGCCAGTATCGCGGCCTGGTAACCGGTCCCGGTGCCCACGTCCAACACCCTGGCATGCCGATCCAGACCCGCCTCCTGCGTCATCAGGGCCACGATGTAGGGTTGGGAGATCGTCTGATCGTGGCCCACCGGGAGCGGGGAGTCGGCATAGGCCTGATCGCGCAGGTGGGGTGGCACGAAGCACTCGCGCGGCACGGACGCCATGGCGGCGAGCACGCGTCGGTCCTTGATGTCACGCGCCGCGAGCTGGCGACGCACCATCTGGCGTATCCGGGGATCCTCTACGCGTCCCACGGAGGCGGGGCGACGGCTACTCGCCGCCCTCCTTATCGTCCTGGGAGCGGGACCGGAACCGCCCGAATACCGAGCGGGACCCGGGCCCGTCCTTCAGCTGCGCCTCCGCCTCGGCCGCGCGGCGCTCGATGTCCAGCTTGGACTTGCGCAGGCGATCGACCAACTCCCGCTCGTTGGTGAGCTCCTGGCGCAGCGCTTCCAGCTCGCGCTCGATCCGTGAGGTGTCGACGGGCGGCGCCGCAGGTGCGGCTTCGGGGACGGCCGCCTGGGGCGATGCGTCGGATGTGGACTCTGGGCGCGGTGGGGGCAGGGTCCGATCGGCCTGCTGCACCAGTTGCTCCGCCAGCTCCCCCACCATCAGCTGGGTCCGCTCGACCGCGTCACCCAACCGAGCCAGCTCCCGCACGACCTGCCACATCAACTGCGGGCGCTCCGGCTCCCCGTCGGGGATGTGGGTGAACGCCGGCTCGGGATCGCGGGGAGTGGTGTGCGGCTGCGCGCGCATGGCGTCCGCGCCGCCGAAGAGCTGGGCGTCGATCTCGTCCCGTGTGCGGCCCCGGGCGTACGCGTCGGCGATCAGCTTCAGGGTGGTCACGGCCTCCTCGGGGTAGCGCCGCCGCCGCCCCATCCCCATGGTGGCGATGTGCGTAGCGAAGGCGTCCCGGTAGTAGCGGGCGGTCGACTCCGGGAGGTCGAGCTGCCTGGCTATCTGGCGCAGCGTGTAGAGCGGCGTGTCGCTCATGGGCCCCAATGGAGGTTCAGGTAAGCAAGATAGCAGATTCGGTTCCCTTGAACACAGGATCGCAACCTGGGGCTGCGATCCCGCCGTGGCGGCAGGGGGTGGCGGGGGCGACCCGAGGGGCGTCTGCACCCGGCAGGCTGCGCCCCGGGCCTATTGAGAGCTTGTCTGCCAACCCCGCGGCCCTTCCTTG
>JAUVTI010000160.1 GCA_030601605.1 Gemmatimonadales bacterium | reverse complement strand
CCCGCATCTGCTGCGTGTGCTGATCGTACAGCTCGAAGGCGGTGAACGTGAGTTGAACCGCGCTGACCAGGCGCCCCATGAGATAGTGCGTTGTGCCTAGATCGTGACACGCCACGGCTTGCGCAAACCGGTCATCGGCGCTGCGCGCATCGGCCAGCACGCCCTCGAGAATGCGCTCGGCCTCGGGCAGGTTGCCCTGCTCCTGAGCGACTAGCGCGCATCCCACGCGGCTGCGCAGCTCCGAGTGCGTGTCACCCTGGCCGGCAGCCAGCTCCCCGCCCCTGGTGTAGGCCGTCGCGGACTCCGAGAACCGGCCGCTGCGGCGCAGCACGCGGCCCAGCTGCAATTGCGCTGCCACCTCCTCCTCGCCCGTGTCCTGGCCCGAGAGCTGCAGGCCCGTGTGCAGCACGTCCAGAGCCTCCTCCAGCCTCAGCTCCTGCTCCAGCCAGTACGCGAAGGCCAGCAGCGGAGGCCACAGCAGCCGCGTCTTGTCCGAAGCGCCGACCCCGGCGCTCACGCGCACGATCTGTGAGAGGTGGTTCGACTCGACGGTGGGCGGTTGCAGGCCGTTCAGAAACTCCCGTGTCGCGCGCACCTGATAGGCGAGCGCGTCGGGGTGTGGCGCCGGCCGGCCGGCCGTGAACTGATCCACCAGCCGCATCGTGAGGAACGCGGCGAGGGCGTACCCGCTCGAGGGGTCGGCGCCCGTGTCGGCGGCGCGACGCAGGAAGGGCTCGTGAAGACCGGAATGGGTCTCGGTGAGGGGGAGTACAGGTGAAGGTTCAGGCACGAGCCTCGGGGCCTCCGTTCGCACTGTAGGGGGTGTAGGGCTTGCTTAGTATGCCGCCTGTCCCAGGGAGCGGCAAGAGGACGCTCCAGCACCCCGCAGTGTCTCGTACAAGACTGAATAAATTAGGCGCCGCGCGCCCCGAAGAGCGGTGATATGCGTTACTGATGCGCCGTGGCTACACACTGGTCGAGCTGGTTGCAATCCTGGCCATTCTGGGCACGCTCTTTGCGCTCGCGTTGCCGCGCACCGTGAATTGGCGGGATCGCTATGCTGTGCGGAGGGCGGCGGCCGAGGTGCGGGCATTCTACGCCCGGGCTCGCTACGGGGCTCTGGCGCGATCGGCGCGGGTCCGCATCGAATTGAGTACCGACTCACTTGTGGCAGTGCTGGAAGGGACCGTGGACTCGCTGTTTCTCTATCGCCCGGGGCCGCGCTACCTGGGGGTGGATCTCGAGGCGACACGATCGGTGGTGCGCGTGGATCCGGGCGGGTTCGGCTGGGGGGCCGCGAATACGAAGCTGATTCTGCGCCGGGGGAGCGCGGCGGAGTCGCTCACGGTGTCCCGGATGGGGAGGATCAAGTGGTGGCCGTAGGACCGCTCAGCGCCACCTCATGACCGGGCTTCGGTACCCCGGCCAAACTGCCACTCTCCCAGCCCAATCCGGAACCTCCACGGTGGTCTCCACGACCGCGCTGCCCACATCCAGTCGGAACAACGCTCCCTCGCCAGCCCAGTAGGCCCAGCGGCCGTCACCGCTCACGGTGGGGATCGTGGGGCTCGGCATCGCGACCTCGGCCCTCACGTCACGCCGTCCCAGGTCCACTATCAGGAGGCTGCCCTCGGCGGGCCGTACGACGAATGCCTCTCTCCAGCCTGGCGTCTGCACCATGCCGCGGACGCCGGCGCCGAGCTCGACCGAGTCCAGGGGCGAGAGGCGCACGCGGTCCAGGTAGAGCAGGCGCCCCGTCGCCTCACACAGCACGAAGATCACCGTCCCATTCGCCGACCGGCCGCCGGCACCGGCGCCGCACGTACCCGTCTCCGCCTCGGCGGCGAGAGGAACCGTGCGGATGACGATGCGAAGCTCGGTGTCTACCTCCGCGACGGCGTCACCTTCGCAGATCACGTACAGTCGGTTCAGCGCGTCGAGCAGCACCACGTCCCGCACCTCGCCGTCACATACGGCGAGGCGTACCGGGTCGTCGGCGGGAGTCGTGGGAAGGAAGTGCACTGCGCCGCGCGGCTCCCCGGCCACGAGCACCGCCCGCGCGTCCGGGAGGACCATCACCACCGTCGGAACGCCAGCGAGCGGCATCCGCTCCACGTCGCGCCCGTCCTGCCTGCGCAGGCGGAGCAGGGCTCCGGCGCTGTCGCTCGCTACGGTGACCCACAAGCTCGCTCCATCGGGCGCGAACGCCACGTCGCGCACCGTCTCGGAACTGTCGATGACGGCCTGGAGAGAGATCGTGTCGGCGCTGGAGAGGTCGGCCGTGTAGAGGAGGATCGTCGCCGCGCCGTCGCCGGCCACGGCGACCCAGCGTGGTGCCGGTGAGCAGGCGGCGAGCAGCCCGAGAGCGGCGAGGCCGAGGCCGCGCCTAATCAACGAACGTGACCGGGACCCGGTTCGGGATCAGCCCTGCGTCCGCCCCGCGCTCCAACAGCAAGCGCACCGCCCGCCGGCCCGTCTCCCCGTAATCGACCGTGTAGTCGTTCACGTACATACCGACGAATTCGTCCGCCATCTCGCGGTCCAGGTCCCCCGCGTACTGCATCGCGTGGTCGAGCGCCTCCTCGCGATGCTCGAGGCCATAGACGATGCTCGCCCTGAGGTCCCTGGAGATGGCACCGATCAGCTCCTCGCCCAGATCGCGGCGCACGGCGTTCCCACCCAGGGGGAGCGGCAGTCCGGTCTCCTGATGCCACCACTCGCCCATGTCCACCCACAGGTGAAGCCCGTCCCGCTGGTAGGTGAGCTGCCCCTCGTGGATCAACAGGCCGGCGTCCACGGCGCCGCTGGAGACAGCCCCCTCGATCTCGTCGAACGGGACGATCTCGGGCTCGAAATCCGGCTGATACAGCTGCAGGGCCAGAGCCGCAGTGGTGAGGCGCCCCGGGATCGCGATCCGCTTGCCCCGGATTGCCTCCCGGGGATCGGCGGGGGGCGGCTCCGTCGCCACGAGCCGGGGACCGTAGCGGTCGCCGATCGACGCTCCGTGCGGCAGGAGGGCGTACGACTCTGCCAGGTAGGCGTACGCGTGGATCGAGACCGCGGTCACGTCCAACTCGCCTCTCATGGCGCGCTGGTTGAGCGTCTCGATATCCTGCAGCTCGTGTTCGTAGTGTCTCTCGCCGGTCGGGACTTTGCCCGCGGCGAGAGCGTAGAACATGAACGCGTCGTCCGAGTCCGGGCTGTGCGCCAGGGTGATGGTGCGCATCAGCCGCCGCTTGCCACTCCCAGATCTGCTTCGGCCTGCGCCTTGTGATTCTCGATCGCACGGCCGTGATCGAGGTACTCCTGGCGGCCCGTTGCCATCTGGCTCTCGAAGTTGTCCAGGAAACGGCGCTCCAGCTCCAGCTCGGCCGCGTCGTTACCCTGGAGTCGCGCCACCGACGTCCGCAGCATGATGGCCAGGAGGTGATTGGGCACCGCAGCCTCGATCGAGTCGGCCTGGGCGGCCGCCGCGTCGGGGCTACCCGTGATCGATTGAATGAGGCCCACGTGATAGTGCGCGTCGGGGTCGAGCGGCCCGAGCATGCCGTAGACCTGCAGGGCCATCGGCTTGAACATGTCGATCTCGCCCTGGTTGCCCGACTGGTGTGCGGTCATGATGCGGTTGAACAGCCTGTCGGCCTGCTCGCGCGGTGTCATGGCCGCAAGGTCCGGCATGCCGCCGCCCGCAGTGCCGCCCTGCGCGGGCGCACCTGCCGCGGCGGGCGCTGCGGTGGTCTTCCCAGCCGAGTAGGCGACCGCAACCAGCACGACTACGACCACGAAGGCGCCGAGCATCCAGATCCAGTTGGGCGTGCGGCCGCCGCCGTCGCCTGCCGTCGATCCACAGGCGTGACAGAACTTCGCACCGGCCGAGAGTGAGGCCCCGCAAGTGGGGCACGTTCTTCCAGCTGTCGCATTCATCGAGGGAACCCCTGACAGTGTTCAATTGGGATATGAGACCGGGAAATATAGCAGCGCGCAGTGTGATTTGGCCGCTAGCGCCCCTGCCGGTGGAGCATTACTGTAGCGCGCATGGGTACGGACTCAGGGGATCAGGAAAAGTCTGGACGGTTCGACCCGCCGTGGAGCCAGATCAAGGCCCGCCAGATGGGGGAGCTCGAGCGGGGCGAGGACCGCTGGAACGTGTTGCTCGAGACGGTGTCCGATCCCACGGTGGGCGCGATCCGCGGACGCATCCACTTCATCCTCGGCAACCTGCACCGGCTCTCCGGCTGGATCTTCCTCGAGTGGGACGAGAGAGACGTGGAGACCAGGTTCGCCGAGTTCTCGGCCCAGGAATTATGGAACCTCCTGGGCTCCCTGGAGGGCTCCTAGGGCGCTTGCGAGTCGCCACTCATTTCAGGCACATTCTGCACGAAATTAGTTCCAATCCGACCAGAATCATCGCCACTTCTGCAAACTGACACTCGGTTCTTGCCGATTCTGCAAGATGAGGCTAGCCTTCAGCGTCCGCCAAAACCCTCCAGTGCGCAAAGGAGCCATCCGTGTCAGCTGCCAAGAACATCACCGTGCCAACGCGTGCGGGAAAACCGGATCTGCGCGACAACCACGTCGACACCGGCGGCGCCAGCATGGCCGACATCCTGCAGCTGTGCGACCAGATGCAGGTGGACTTCCTGAGGCTCCAGTTCACCGACATCACCGGGATCAACAAGAACGTCGAGGTGCCGCGCAGCCAGTTCCAGAAGGCGCTGGAGGGCGAGATCATGTTCGACGGTTCCTCGATCGAGGGCTTCGTGCGGA
>JAUVTI010000193.1 GCA_030601605.1 Gemmatimonadales bacterium | reverse complement strand
GACGACCTCGATGCGCTTCTGCTGGCGCACCGCGTGTACTCCGAAGAGTCCCATCACGTCAACCAGCCCGACGCCGCGGATCTCCATGTAGCGATACGCTTGCTCGTCCGCCTGGCCGATCAGCACGTCGGTGCCGCGTTGCGTGATGTGCACGACGTCGTCCGCCACGAGCCGGTGGCCGCGCTCGACCAGGTCGAGCACGCACTCGCTCTTGCCGATGCCCGAACGGCCCATGAACAGCAATCCGACACCGTAGACGTCCGCCAGGGATGCGTGCGTCGTGCTCCTGGGCGCGAACACCTCGGTGAGGTACGGTGAGATCCGGTGGTAGAACTCCGCCGTCTTGAGCTTCGACCGGATGATCGGGATGCCGCGCTCCTTGCCCAGCTTGAGCAGTTCTCGCGGTACGGTCTGCCCCTTTGTGACGAACACGCAGGGCAGGTCGAAGCTCATGAACGTTTCCACTGCTTGCTTGCGCTCAGCAGCCGGAAGCGACTTGAGGTACTGGATCTCGGTCTCGCCGAGCGCGGGGAGTCGCTCGGACGAGAAGCGCTCGGTGAACCCGGCGAACACGAGTCCCGGGCTCGACACGTCGGGAACTGTGATCTCGCGATCGAGCCCCTCTTCCCCGGCGAGCACCTCGAGTCTCAGCGAGTCGCCCTTGCGCTCGAACAGGTCCCTTACGGTAAGCGACGCCATTCTCAGGTCGCCGGGGAGCGCCGCGCAGACTTGCTGCGCGGGCCCTTGTCGAGTTGGCTGCGCAGCTTCCCAACGGCGCTGTCCAACGCCGTTCGGAAGTCGCTCGCCTCCGCCGAGGCCAGTTTCACCTGACCCTGCGGCAAATACAACTGGAGCTCGACCACCTTCCGGCTATGATCCGCATCGAAGACGACTGCGGCCCGCCGCGGCCGGTGGGCCGCCTTCGCCACCTTGTCCATCTGCTCCTCGGCTCGCTGTCTGAGCTCGTCCGGGATCTCACAGTGGCGCGCTGTCACGGTCGTCCGCATGGCTCGTCTACTCCTTGCTGACGGTTTCCAAGAGGTGGGCCTCCGTCTGCTCGGCGGCGTGCTCCCAAGAGAGCGATTCGGCGAAGCGCCGCCCGGCGCGCCCGAGCCGTTCAACGAGGTCCGGGTCGCCGCACAAACGCAACATGGCAGAGGCCAACTGTAGAGGATCGCCGTGGGGGACGAGGATCCCCGTTTCGCCATCGAGCACCGATTCCCTGAGGCCGGGACTGTCGGAGGCGACAGCCGGCGTGCCGCACGCTGCGGCTTCCACGTTCGAAATGCCCCAACCCTCCTTGACCGACGGAAAGACGACGCCCCACGCCTGCCGCAGGAGCTCGCGCTTGCGCTCCTCACTCACGTACCCCAGGAAGCGGACCGCATCTCCCAGCTCGAGCTTCCGCGCGACGCGCTCGAGCCGCTCGCGGTCGTCCCCCCCCCCGGCGATCTCGAGACGAATGTCCGGGCGTTGGGCGCGCGCCAGGCCAACGGCCCGCAGCGCGATATCTACCCCTTTATAACGCTTGAGCCGCCCAACGTACAGAAACGTTGGGCCGGCGCTGCGTGGGGTCGCCGCATCGGGCGTGTACCAGCCGGCGTCCACCCCGGGGTAGATGACGCGGATCGCCTCGGCCGCCACCCCGCGCGCCACCAGATCGTCCCTCGTGCTGTCGCTGATGGCGTGGAAGGCCGCGCCCCGGTAAACCCACGGGATCGGCTTCTCCGCCGCCCAGACGAGCGTCGCCACGGGGAGCGAGGCCTCCCGAAACGCCGTGGTGCCGAACAGGTGCGGCACGATCACGTACATGGGAAGGTCCGTGAGCGTTGCGAGGTAGAGCGGCAGCTTGTTGATGTCCTCCACGACCACATCGTAGGGCGCGGCCACCAGCGAGCGGCGCACCGCACCACGGCCCTTGAGCGCAAACGTGTGCCGGTCACCATGACGCTCCACCGTCACGCCGTCGATGGTCGTGGTGGGCGCAGCGCCCCGCCACCCGGATGCGACGAGGTGGACCTGGTGCCCACGCTCCACGATGCGGCGGAATATCTCGTGGAAGTGGATCTCGGCGCCCCCCGCTTGGGGGTTCTCCAGATCGAGCCAGTTGACCGCAAGGATTCTCAAAGCCGGCCCGCCCGGCGAGCGACGGCGTCGAGAACGCCGTTCACGAACGAGGGGGCCTTGGAGCCGGCAAACCACTGCGCCAGACGCACGCCCTCGCTGATGGCCACTCGGGGCGGCACCGTGCCACTCAACAACTCGTACAGGGAAAGGCGCAGGATGCTCTGCTCGATGGCACCGATGCGGGCGAGCCGCCAGTTGTCGGCGGCCTGTTCGATCTCGGCATCGAGCTCGTCCACACGCTTCGTGACCGCGGTGGCCAGGGGCTCGGCGTTCTCGACCGCTGCGCCCCAGCGGGGGGAAGCGCGCAGCAGCTGCTCGACCACCTCGTGCATTGGCGGCCGCTGCTGCAGCTCCCATGCGTAGAGCAGCTGCAGAGCCCGGGCCCGCTGCTTGGTCTCAGGCCGAAGCACCGTGCTCGAAGCGCGCCAGTGCGCGCAGCGTATCGAAGGCCGCGCGCGCCGCCTCCTCCCCCTTGTTCCCGGCATCGCCTCCCGCGCGGGCGAGCGCCTGGGCAAGGGTATCACAGGTGAGCAGGCCGAAGCCCACCGGGATCCCATGACGGGTTGCGGCTTCAGCCAGGCCCCGGGTGGCAGCCTCGGCTACGAACCTGAAGTGTGGAGTCTCCCCCTGGATCACAACCCCGACCGCCACGGCCAGCGCATAGCTCCCCGTAGCGAGTCCGCGGTCCACCGCGAGAGGCATCTCGAACGCACCGGGCACCCACACGAGGTCGACCCGGTCCTCACCGTACCCGGCCTCGGCCAGCGCCGAGAGGGCGCCCTCCACCAGGCGGTGCGTCACGCCCTCGTTGAACCGGCTCGCCACTACCAGCACCCGGCCGGCCGGGGACGCCGCGTGCTCGGATGCGCCGGACACGTCAGTGAGCGAAGAGGTGGCCGAGCTTGTCCCGCTTGACGTCGAGATATGCCCGGTTCTCGTCGGTGGGGTCGGTGACCAGGGGCACGCGCTCAACGATCTCCAGGCCGTACCCTTCCAGCCCCACCATCTTGCGCGGGTTGTTCGTCATCACGCGGATCGAGCTCAGGCCGAGGTCCATCAGGATCTGCGCGCCGATGCCGTAGTTGCGCAAGTCGGGCGCGAAGCCCAGCGCCTCGTTGGCTTCGACGGTGTCGCGACCCGAGTCCTGCAGCTCATATGCCTTGAGCTTGTTGAGCAAACCGATGCCCCGGCCCTCCTGGTCCAAATACACCACCACTCCGACCCCTTCCTCGGCGATCATCTTCATCGCCGCGTGGAGCTGCAGCCCGCAGTCGCAGCGCTGGGATCCGAACACGTCTCCAGTCAGGCACTTGGAGTGCATCCGAACGAGAACGCTCCGCTGCCCCCCCACGTCCCCGTAAACCAGTGCCACGTGCTCCGCGGCGTCCACGTCGTTGTGGTAGCCCACTACGCGGAACTCGCCGTGGGGAGTGGGGAGACGCGCGTCCGCCACGCGGTGCACCAGCCGCTCGGTCTTGAGGCGGTAGGCAACCAGTTGGGCGACAGTCACGAAGGTGAGCCCGTGCTCGGCGGCAAACTGCTCGAGCTGCGGGCGCCGCATCATCGTGCCGTCTTCTGCGAGGATCTCGCAGATGACGCCCGAGCGGTAGAGTCCCGCGAGCCGGGCGAGGTCCACGCTCGCCTCCGTGTGCCCCACCCGCTGCAGGCCTCCGCCCGGCCGGGCGCGCAGCGGGAATACGTGCCCCGGCCGCCTCAGGTCGGACGGCACGGTGGCCGGGTCGATG
>JAUVTI010000200.1 GCA_030601605.1 Gemmatimonadales bacterium | reverse complement strand
GAGGAGGCCGCGACGAGAGGGATCAGTGCCGGGGCCAGGAAGCCCGCGACGAAGATCGTGCCGCCTACCACGAGGCGGCCTTTGGGAACGGCAGTCTGAGTCTGAGTGCCGGATTCGGTCATGTGCATTCCTCGTTGCAAGAGCGCTGCGGTTACCGCACGCGCTCCTGCTCCAGAATCTCGATCGAGCGGATCTTCCAGTTTCCATCCACCGGCACGAGGGCGACACGCGTGTTGTAGCGGTTCTGCCGGAAGTGCCGGTGGCCGAAATGCGTCACGCTGCCGCCCACGGTCCACGACGCCTCGGCGTCGAAGCCCCCGTCCTCCCTGGGGCGGACGTTGCGCACGTCCTGCACCTCGACGGCGTCCACGCGGGCCCGAGCGCCGCCGCGCTCCTCCAGCTCCAACGAGCGACGGTGCTCCAGGTAGACCTCCGTCAGCGTCTCTCCCGTGACGGCTACTGCGAGCCGATCGTAGGCCATTCCCTCGTCGCGGAACTCGAAGGCGCGATACACGTTGGGGAGCACGCTTGCCAGGATGCGCCGCGCCTGATCGACGGAGGTGGCCCGCGCTACGGATGCAGGCAGCGCGATCGCCACTTGGGCGAACGTAGCGACGGCGAGCGCGAGCGCGAGGGCCACGCGCATCGCCGCGAACGCTTTGGTACGGCGCCCGTCGCGCGCGGCTGACGCGGCCAGGACCACCGCTAGCGCCAGCAGCGGCAGCGAGAGCAGCGGGACCGGCAGTGCGGGCGGCTCGACCGCCACCGCAGTCACCGTGGGGACGGGGTCCTCCAGCAGCTCGTTCTCCCAGCGCAGTACGGGTTGCTCGGTGGTGAGCGTCGTGGAGCGGGACGACTCGGGATCGATCACCGTGGTTGGGATCGGCTGCGCGCCGTCGGCCAACACGTCCCATCTCAGCGTGACCTCGTCGGGTACCCCCTGCGTCAGGTAGACGACCGTCACGCCGACGAACGCCTCTTCGAGAGATTCGCGCACCGGCGTCTGCCGCGGCAGCACGCCCTGGGCGTCCACGGCCATGAAGCTCACTCGATCGACGATGCCGCTCGCGATCTCTCCGTCAATCTCGAGAATCGAGTGCGCGCCGACATACTCCGCGACACGCCGAGCCACGCCCTCCTGAGCAGCGATCTCCAGGTGGCTCCCAGCCGGACGCGCACCGACCTCGTCTGCCAGGTCCTGTACTCGCAGCAGCACTTCGTGCCGAACTTCGAACGGCTCCACAGCCAGGTAGCTCTGGATCGGAGAGCTCGGAGCCTGCGGTGCGAGTCGCCGTGACGCTTGGGCCCCCATCGAGGAGGTGGCCGCCATGCCAGGTAGCCTCGCGCTCGGCGCGGCAGCCGTAGTGCTCGCGGCCGGCTCGTTGAACGCGAGCGTCAGCACCGCCGTGACTGCGGTCGCTCCAACGACGTACGTGATTGCCCTGCGCGGCCGGTTCGTCGGCCACCGCCGCGAGACGAGCCGCTCCACTCCCTGCACGACCGCGGCCAGAACCAGCAGTGCCGCGTCCATTCCGAGCACGAGCACGAGGAGGGACCACCATGGCGCGGCTTCACCGAAGCCCGTGGCCGCAGTGAGCAGCCCGGCGAGCGCCAATCCGTGGAACAGACCGGCGCCGGCGGCGAGTCCGGTAACGCGTCTCCGCTCGGGTGCTGGTCGCAGAGATTCCCTGGCGAGCAACACGACCGCTATGGCTACGCAGATCTCGGCGATGGTGGGATCGAACTGGCGGCCGAGCGCAGTCGTGACCGCTACCGCAGCAACCTGCCCGGCGGCAAACGCGGTTATCAGCCGGATCGGTCCGGCGGCGGTGCCGCCCAGCAGGACCAGCGCCAGAATGAACGCGATGTGCACCCAGTGACCCGCAACGTGGCTCGAGCCCACCACCACGGCGCTGCGGGCACCGCGCAGCCAGGACTCGAACGCACCCACGTCCTCCTCTGGCACGCGCCAGGAGTCCTCGGTGGGGGAAAGGGCGTGTGCGAACCGCTCGCCCGACAGCAGGTCGAGGCGGAGAACGGTCGTGAGTCCGGGGTTCGAGATCGGGTAGCTGATGCTGAGCGCGTGCCCATACAGGCCGCCCGAACATCGATACGCCTGCCGGTTGAGCCACGCTCCCGGTCGGTCCAGGACGACGCGCTCACCCTCGGGCCGGCAGTGGGCCGGCAGCACCGGGCTCGGCATGGCCTGGATCGGGAGCACCTTCGGCACGAGCCACTGGACCAGGAAGTTGTCAGGCTCCCGCTCCCTGATGTGCACCTGCACCGGCCGCACGTCGTCGGCTCGCGCGGGCGCTACGGCGAGAGCGACGCCGAGGGCCAACAGCCCGACAACCCTCAACGGCCTTCTCCGCTGGACCCGGGCTGCAGCGCGGCCGCGCGGATGGCCTCCTCGTCTATGACCACCTCGTAGCCACTCGACAGACTGCGGTACAGAGCTTCCTTGATCTCTTGGCGCTGTCTGGTTTCGTAGTCCACCAGGACGCGGTTCCGCACCGCCTCGAAGTCCGGCACCGCCTCAGGGCTCACGCCGGAGACGTAAACCAGGTGCAGGCCGTAGCCCGACTGGATCGGGCCCTGCCAAGACTCCCGGTCCACCTCGAACAGTGCCTCGGCGAACCGGCTCCCGAAGAGGCGCCCCACCTCGGCCTGCGTGTGCAGCCGGTAGTCGTACTGCAGCAGGAAGCGGTCACCGCGCTCCGGTGCGCGGGTGACCGGCTGCGGTGTGGCGCCGAGCTGCTCCAGGACGCGTTCCGCGGCCGCGAAGACGGCGTCGCCGCGCTGATCTGCGTTGAAGTAGATGTGCGAGAAGCTGCGCCTCTCGGGGATGCGATACCGGTCCAGGTTCTCCTGGAAGTAGGCCCGTAGCTGCTCCTCGGTGGGCGGTGCCAGCACGGCCTCGGTGAGCAGCTCGAGCTTCTGTACCATGCGGCGCCGCACGACCGCGTCGTCGCGGTCGAGGCCCATGGCCAGGGCCTCGCGGTACAGTATCTCCTCGCGCACGTAGCCGTCGACCAGGCCGCGCAGCTCGGTCTCGGTGGGGGGACGCTGCCACTGGCGCGTCCAACGCTCGGCCAGCCAGCCGATCTCGGCCTGCGTCACGTCGACGCGCTTATCGGCGCCGGCGTCGGGGCTTCCGCCGCCGAAGATACCGTAGAGGGCGAACAGGGCGACGCCGAGGGCGATGAACTGCACCAGCGGTTCGCGCAACCAGGTTGTGATGATCTTGCGCATCGGTCTCATGTACTCACATGTGGATCACGCCGCCGGCCCGCAAGGGCCGACGGCGTGATCGATCAACTCCTGCCGTCTCCGGCCTACGGAGTATACCAGATTGGCGATGTGTAGGCCCGCTCCTGGTGACTGAGCGGCACCTGGCTCGGCATCGTCACATCGTAGAACATGGCCTCGTCCGCCTGCCAGGTGGGCGTCGGGATCGCGAGCACCCGGGCATAGTAGACCGCGCGATGATTCGCGTTGAACTCCGGATCGGTCCAGACCGCGCGCAGCTCGGCGTCTCCAATGTTGTTGAGGTAGGTGGCGTTCGCCTCATCGACCGTGTTGCCCACGGGTCGCTCGCAGCGGTCGTTCCTAATCCGCCGGTTGTCAGCGCACACTACGTCGTAGATCTTCTCGTGGCGCTCGCCGCTCTCATCCAC
>JAUVTI010000046.1 GCA_030601605.1 Gemmatimonadales bacterium | reverse complement strand
TGGCCAGCGCGTAGCCCACCCGGAACACCAGTCTCAGGTCGTCCACCAACCCGCTGAGATCCCAATCGGGGTCGTACTCGTCGGCAGGCTTGTGGTACTTCTCCGCGGTGTACTCGGCCCTGCGCTCCAGCGTCCACTGCTCTCCGTGCTCCACGTGATCGATGCCGGCGTCGGCGTTGAGCGCGGGCACACCCTGCTTGGCGAACGAGAAGTGATCAGAGCGGAAGTAGAACCCCTTCTCCGACTCGGGGTCGGGGCGCACTCGCCGTCTCTGGGCGCGCGCCGCCTCAGCCAGGTAGTCGTCGAGCTCCGAGTAGCCCAGCCCGATCACCGTCACGTCCCGCATCCGGCCGATCACGTTGAGCCCATCCATGTTGATGGCGCCCACCGTCTTGGCGAGCGGCACGACCGGGTGCGTCGCGTAGTACTCCGAGCCCAGCAGGCCCTGCTCCTCGGCGGTGACCGCGAGGAACATCACCGAGCGCTGTGGCCTCGTCTCCAGCGACGTGAACGCGCGCGCCACCTGGAACAGGCCGGCGATTCCCGTCGCGTTGTCGAGGGCGCCGTTGTAGATCTGGTCGCCCTCGAGCGTGGGGTCGAGACCCAGATGATCCCAGTGCCCCATGTAGACCACGTATTCGTCGGCCCGGTCGGTGCCGGGCCATACCGCGACGACGTTGTTCGACGTCGAGCGCCGCACCGTGTTCCGCAGCGCGATAGACGCGGTCACCCCCATCGGGACCGCCTCGAAGTCGCGAGTCGCAGCCTCCGACTTGATGGATTCAAAGTCGAGCCCGGCCTGCTCGAAGACGGCGTTCGCGGCATCGCGCGTGATCCAGCCCTCCACTGCCACCCGCGACATATTGTCGTCCTCATGCACCAGGTCGAACTGCTCCCCGCTCCAGCTCCCCTTGACCACGTCCCAGGGGTAACCCGCCCACTCGGTCTCGTGCACGGCCAAGGCGCCAATCGCACCCTTCCGGGCGGCTTCCTCGAACTTGTAGGTCCAGCGGCCGTAGTACGTCATCGCGTTGCCGGTGAACAGCGACGAGTCCTTCGTGGCAAAACCGGGGTCGTTCACGAGCATGACCACCATCTTGCCGCGCACGTCCACGCCCTCGTAATCGTTCCAGTCGTACTCGGGGGCCACGATGCCGTAGCCAACGAACACGAGCTCAGCATCGCGCGCGCCGGCGCGCTCGGTAACCCGCTTCGTCCACGCCATCATGTCGCGGCCGTATGCGTAGCTCGTGGTGGTGCCGCCACCCCGTACGGTGAGCCTCGTATTCGGGTCCGCGGTGATCGACACGAGCGGCACCTGCTGGAAGTAGCTGTCTCCGTTGCCCGGCTCCAGGCCGAGCTCGGCGAACTGGCTCCGCACATACTCGATCGTCTTCACTTCGCCGAGCGACGACGGTGCCCGGCCCTCGAAGGAGTCGGCCGCCAGTACCTGAACGTGCCGGGCGACATCCTCGGCCGTGATCGTCTCCAGCGCACCCGCGAGCTGCGGATCATCCGTTGCGCAGCCGGTGCTCAACAGAGCGGCCGCCGCCGCACCCATCCACACAACGTGCTTGAGTCGCATCCTCACACCTCGTCTCACCTGTCGGGTATTGGAACGCCCTTCGCGGCGCTCGATGAACGGTAATGGGGCGTGGGAGAAATCGAAACGTCCGCCTGGGGCGGCGCTGCGGTCTAGCGGGAGCCCTCCGCCGCGGCTGCTGAAGGAGTCCTCTTGCGCGACCCCCGGCGCCTGACGGCGAGCCGGTATCCGAGCAGCGCC
This sequence comes from Gemmatimonadales bacterium, assembly GCA_030601605.1. Classification (GTDB taxonomy): domain Bacteria; phylum Gemmatimonadota; class Gemmatimonadetes; order Gemmatimonadales; family GWC2-71-9; genus WVYX01. The sequence goes on along the minus strand of JAUVTI010000046.1, from coordinate 9,672 downwards.
ACGACCAGGACCCCGTAGACTGCCGGCAGCCGAGTGTCCGCCTTGACCAGCCAGAGGAAGTGGAACACCGCTCCGGCTGCGGCCGCATACACCAGCTGGTGCAACCGCAGCCACCGCGCGCCGCCCAGCCGCTTCACCCAGCCCTTGGTGGAAGTCACCGCGAGGGGAACGAGCAGCAGAAACGTGGCGAAGCCGACGGTGATATACGGACGCTTGGCCACGTCCTCGCCCACCGCTGCCAGTGACAGCCCCTGCCCCGCGAACACGGTCTGGTCGGCGAGATAGATGAGGAAGTGCAGTGTGGCGTAACAGAAGGTGAGCAACCCGAGGACTCGCCTCACCTGCACCAGAGCCGGGAGCCGCAGCAGGCGCGTCGCGGGCGTCACCGTGAGCGTGATCACGAGCAGGGTGATCGCCGTGAGTCCCGTGCGGTGCGTGAGGGTCTCGATCGGGTTGGAGCCGAGGTTGCCGCTCATCGTGTCACGCAGCAGCAGAGCCGCCGGCACCAGCGATAGCACGATCGCGGCGGGCTTCACGACCCGCCTGATCCACTGCCCCTGCGTCATCGCCCGGTCAGTAGTAGCGGCCCAGGTCCATCCCGTCGTACAAGCCCGCCACCTGTTCGGCGTATCCGTTGAACGGGAGGGTGGGCCGCTTGAACAGGTGTCCGATGCGGCGCTCGCGCGCCTGGCTCCAGCGCGGGTGGTCCACTTCCGGATTCACGTTGGCGTAGAAGCCGTATTCGCGCGGCAGCACGAAGTTCCAGGTCGTGGCCGGCTGCGTGCGCGTGAGCCTGATCCGCACGATGGACTTGACGCTCTTGAACCCGTACTTCCACGGCACGATGAGCCGGATCGGCGCGCCATTCTGGTTGGGTAGCTCCTCACCGTAGAGCCCGACCGCCATGAGAGTGAGCGGATGCATCGCCTCGTCCAGCCGCAGCCCCTCGACGTAGGGCCACGGGAGAACGTCGCGCCGCTGACCCGGCATCTGCTCCGGATCGTGCAGCGTCGTGAACTCCACGAACTTCGCGTGGGAAGTGGGCTCGACCGCTCCCAGCAGGTCCTTGAGCGGGAAACCGAGCCACGGGATCACCATCGACCAGGCCTCTACGCAGCGCAGGCAGTAGATCCGCTCTTCGGGGGGGAACCGTGACCACAACTCGTCGATATCGAACGTTCCGGGCCGGTGAACCTCACCCTCCACCACCACCGTCCAGGGCCGCGTGCGCAGCATGTGGGCCCGCTTCTTGGGATCGTCCTTGCCGGTGCCGAACTCGTAGAAGTTGTTGTAGCTCGTGACGTCGTCGTACGGGGTCAGCTCGTCGTCCTCGCTGGTGCGCCGCTCGGACCCGCTGGCCGCCCGGTTGCACGCCACCAGGACACTCGGCACCGCCGCCGCGGCCAGGGCGACGCCGGCCGCCGCCGTCGCGCCAATGAAGCGGCGACGGTCCCAGTAGTCGCGCTCTTCGGTGATCTCGGAGGCCTCGATGTCGTCAGGCCGCTTGATGAGCATCGCTCTTCCTCACGGACGGATTGCTGGCACGTTGATGTTGAATGCCGGACACACCCGGATTGTTCCCGCGGGGGAATGCATGGGAATAGAATAGGCGCCGGAACGCCGAGACGCCGGGTGGCCGCAGGTTGAGACAACCCGTCCGCCACCAGGCGCCTGTGCGTCCAGACATCCAGCCTGGCCGCTGGTCCCCAGATGGGGCCTACGAACCCTACGTAGCGTCTAGGGCATAGGCGCCCAGTAGGCTGCAGTTGTAGCGGAGAGGTCCGATCACCACTACACCCTTCCGACCTCCGGACACCTACGCGCCTAGACACCTGTATAACCCCGGGACCCGGCAAATGGTTGCTACGGGCTCCCCACCACGACCCTCACCCTGGTCCCCTTCCCCTTCTCGCTCTCCACCTCGATCGTTCCGCCCCAGCCCTCCACCAGGCGCTTGCAGATCGCGAGGCCCAGCCCCGTGCCGCTCGAGGTCGTCGAGAACTGCGGCTCGAAGATGTGGACGATGTGCTCGCCGGTGATGCCGCGGCCGTCGTCCTCGACGGTGAGCTCCGCCGCGCCCTCATCCAGAGACCGCACCGCGATCGTGACATTTGCTGCACCGGCGTCGCGCGCGTTCTCGACGAGGTTGATGAGCACCTCCTTCACCTCGTTGGGTGGCACCATCGCCTCGACCGTCCCATCGGCCGCGACCGACACACGGGCCTCGCCACTGAGGGAGTATAGCGCCGCGGCGTCCTCGGCGATCGCAACCAGGTCGGCGCGAACCAGTGGCACGGAGCCCGTCTGGGGGGCTCCGAACCGAGAGAACGCACGGGCGATGGCGTCGAGCCGCTCGATCTCCGCCAGGATCTGTTGAGAGGTGCGCTCCAGCGTGGCGTCGAAATCGGCGCGCCCGTGCCGCCTGGCGCGCTGCAGGTGCTGGACGCCCAAGCGGATCGGCGTGAGCGGGTTCTTGATCTCGTGCGCTATCTGGCGTGCGAGCTCACCCCACGCGAGCACCCGCACAGCGTGGGTCAGCTCGGTCATGTCGTCCAGCGCCACCACGCAGCCACGCGGATCCGTCTGCAGCACCGCGACCTGCGCTCGGATGCGCCGCGCCCCGATGGAGAACTCGCGGGTGTCGAGCTCACCGCCCAATCGCATGAAATCCATCACCCACTCCCACAGCGGGAGCCACTCGGGCGCCGTTGCGGCCGCAATCGGTGTGGACGGCTCGAGCGTCGCCCGCAGCAGCTCACTTGCCCGCGGATTGGCGATCGTGACCAGCATCGTGCGATCCACGGCGACTACGCCGGTCGCGACGTTGCTCAGCACGGTCGCGGTGCGGCGTCTGGCCGCTTCGACGGCACGTTGGCTCGCCTCTACGTCGGAGGCCATGCGCTCGAACGCGTCCACGACCGAGACGAACTCGGCCGGCACGTCGGCGTCGAACGGAGGCGGCTGCTCGCCCCTGCCCACGGCGACCGCGGCCGCTCGCAGTGATTGCACCGGGCGCGAAAGCGAGCGGGCCGCCAACGCCGCGAGCCCGGCCGCGCCACCTAATCCCAGCAGCGTCACGAGCAGCAAGCCGTACGCCAGGTCCTCCTGCTCGCGCCGAATCCCCCCAACGTCCAACAGCCGCGCTTCGGCAAGCACGGTCGCGCCACGCGGCAATCCCCCCAGGTTGCGGTATCCCACGCGCGTCGGTTGCCCGCCGATCGCCGCATCGGTCGTTACCTCGGGCTCGTCGTCCATGGTGAGCGCCTCGAACACCCGCGGTGCGAGGTACGGATCCAGCAAGCCGAGCTCCGCGAGGACCGTGGTGCTGGCCTCCACCAGCACGCCGCCCTCATACCACAGCAGATCCACGCTCAGGCGTTCGGAGAGATCCCGCAGACCTTCACCGACCTCTTCCGGCGGCAGCGTCCCGAGTTGACGCGCAGTTCCGGCCGCGTCGCTCAGTGCCTGCTGGATGAGGAGGTCGCGGCTGCGTGCGGTGTCCACCTGGAGCCGCCCGATCGACCACGCCGCGAACCCCAGAGTCGGAATCACGAAGAACGCAGCGAGCGCCAACGTGAGCCGCGCCCGATACGACCTGAACCGAAGACCGGCGGGGACGACCACCCGCCGCTCGAGGCTGCCGCTGAGGGCCACCGCGCCGATACCCAACAAGGCGAGCAGGATCGCGTCCAGGAAGACGAACAGCGTGCCCCTGACGAGCAGCTGTGAGGGGTCCCGCAGCGGGACGGTGATGTGCAGGTGGCGCGAGCCCCGCGCCAACCCCAGTGCCCGTGTGGCCCGCACCTGCCATCCGTCGCGTCGCCACTGGAGGGGTCCCGCGCTCGCCGACCCGTCCGTGACCGGCTGCATCAGGAACATCTCGTATGGAGCGACGAGGCGGCGCTCGCCCCTGAGGAACCGTCCCACTCTCACCGGCCGGATGAGCTGCGAGCGAGGTGCGACGCCCACCGTAACGACGGTGCCGTCGGGGAACGGTGTCGCGCTCACGTAGCGCACGCCCGGGTCGAGCTCCAGGGCGCGCAGCAGTGGCTCGTGGGCCGCGCGCGCGGTGTCGGCCAGCGCGACCAAGTAATCCCGCTCGAGCCCCAGCTCGGCCAGCTCGAGCGCCGCGATGCGACCGCCCGCCGCCGACCAAGTGGCGAGCACAGCCGGGTAATCGTCTTCACTGAGGGGGGAGGTGCGCCACTCCGCGTAGAGCGATGCGGCACTCAGCGGAGGCGGGCCGTTCTCCAGCGTCAGGCTGAACCGATCCAGGAATCCGATGGCCACCGGGTCGCCGCCGCTCGTTCGTTGGGCGTCCCGCTCGGCCAGCAGCAGGCGGCCGTGCACCGTAGCATCCCACGTGAGGAGCGCCGCCCCCGCGCCCACAACCAATGCCACCGCCGCGAGCAGCGGCACACGGCGGGGTGACAACAGCACCAGGCCAGCTACGGGGATCCACAGCACGCCGAACCACCACGCCCAGTCCCCCGTGGGTTGCCAGGTGGCGATGCCCACCTCTCCCAGGAGCAGGGCGCCTGCTGCCGCGGCCCAAACCGCCCAGCGCCGCGTCGGCGGCGCCGCCAGCAGCGCCGCGCCCAGGACGAACGCGGCGCCCACGAGCATCAGCGGCACCTGCCAACTCAGCCACAGACCCACGCTCAGCCCCGTGGCGGGCGGCGTGATCCCCTGCGCCAACTTCCACATCACCCACGGCGCGGCGACGATTATAATGCCCGCTCCGATCGCTCGCGGCAGGGTGCGGCGCGGCGGCCGCCGCAGCGCCCACAGCTCCACCAGCAACACGACCGCCGCAGCGAGCCCGAGGGCGCCGGCGGAGGCGGACAGCGGCCCGAGGAGCTGGGAGAAGTAGATGGCCGGCGAGAAGAGCGGCCCCAGCCCGGCGCCGTGGCCCGCGGGCGTCAGCGTGAGAAGCCCGACGACACCAAACACGCCTGCCCAGCGACCGACAGCACCGCCGAATACGGTGAGTAGCGCCATGCTTCCCAGCACCAGGAGCGAGCCCCACCGGGTCCCCCGTTCGATCAGGTCCAGCTTGAGCCCACCCTGCGTCGGTGGCACCGTGCGAACGCTGAACAGCGTGTCGGGGGGTGGAGCGCCCGCCTCGGGAACGCACGACGGCAGGCAGTAGTCGAACACGTCCGGCTCGAGCGGGGCCGCGCCAGGCAGGTAGAACTCCAACCCGACCCCTGTCTCCTCGACGAACTGCGCCGCCAGCGTCCTGTCCCGGTCGGGCACGGCGCTTCCGGCGGCCAGCACGACCTGGCTCACGGCACTGCGGATCCCGCTCTGGCGGTGGGCCTCGAGCACGACGTAGAATGGAGTTATGCGTGCAGCCAACTCGAAGGCGCCGCGCTCCGGCCTGAGCCGGTGCGTCCCGGCCCAGACCCAGGGACGGCCAACCTCGTCGTGCACGACGATGCCGTGCTCGGGGAGCTGGTCGGATACGACGTCTCCAACCTCCGCGAACGCCGCGGCGCGCTCGGATGCTCCGATCGCTGCCCCACGCTCCGCCAGCGAGCGCGTGAAGTCGACCGCGCTGCCCAGAGTCGCGGCGAGCCGCTCGCTCGCACGCTCGATGAGGGATTCCCGCGTCTCGGGCCAGCGCTGCTCCACGGCGCGGACGCGGAGCGATGTGGACAGCATCGTCACGGCGGCCGCGACGCCGACCGCCGCGGTCGCCCAGGCGCCCGCCTTTCGGGCAGGAACCGCGACCAGCACCATGACCGCGGCAAGGGCGCACGCCGCGACAGCCCACGCCAGCGAGGGCCCCCGGATCCACAGCCCGAAAGCCACCGCCGCCGCAGCGGCCGCCAGCTCCCAATGAACGACTCGAGCGTACCTCAACGCCAACCGTTGCTCCTCAAGTATCTCACCCCGGGAGAGGTGGGAAAGCACCTCGAGCGGGACCCGCGGCTCATCGTTCCGGTCGGGACCACCGAGCAGCACGGTCCCCACCTACCGCTCGGCTGCGACACGATCATCGTGGAGCGTCTCGCGGATGAGCTGTCCGCGGAATTCGAGGTCCTGCGCGCTCCTACCATAGAATACGGTGTGAACGCGCCCACTGCCTCCCGATACCCCGGAAGCGCCTCCGTGCACCGCAAGACGCTGCACCGTCTGCTCAACGACCTGGTCGGCTCCTGGGAGGCTGGAGGCGTGGACCAGTTCATCATCCTCACGGCACACGGCGTCGACCCACACCTGGAAGCGCTCAGTACGCTGCACCCCACGCGGGCCACGGTCCGCGCGGTGGACATCTTCGCCGTCCCCCTTCCCAAGGCCGACGGCACCGCTCCGATCCATGGCGGCGAGGTGGACACCTCGCTGCTGCTCTACATTGACGGATCGCTGGTGCACCCGGACGAGGCGCGCGACTACTTCCCGTCGCCGGCGGTGGAGCGCCGCTACCAGCGGGGTGCGCGCGGCGCCATCCCGCGGGGCAGCCCGGGCTCACTGGGGCGGCCCAGCCTCGCTTCGGCCGAAAAAGGGGAGCAGCTATACGACTATATCTATGACCGGATCGCCACGCGCCTGTTCCGGCAGCCCGTCGACTCCGGCGACGCACTGTGAGACGCTCCCAATGAGGCACCGCCTGGCGAGTGCAATTCTCACAGCCGCCCTCTCGAGCCTGGCAGCGGGCGCAGCCGTGGGCCAGGAGACCCTCGACCGCGGCACGCTCGTGATAATCCAGGGCGACCGCGTGGTGGGACAGGAGAAGTTCCTGCTGCGGAGTGGCCGTCGCTCCGGATCGCCGGACGGTTTCACGCTGTCGAGCACCGTCTCGTACCCGGCGGAGCGGCCGCTGCGCACGTTCACCGCGGTGGTCGAGTTCCTGCCCGACTCCCAGCCGGTCGCCAGCATTCTCGAGCTCCAGAACGGAGGCCAGGAGCGGGTGCTCATGGTGCTAGGCCCCCGCCGGGTGACCGTGCGGCTGAAGACCGCGACCGGCGAGTCGGCCCGGGAGTACCCGGCCGGAGGCTCCGTCCTGTTGGCCGATGACTCCGTGTTCGCCTACCACACCCTGCCCCCGAACCTCTCGCAGCCTGCGGCGCACGGCATGACGCTGCGCGGGACCAGGCGCGGCGGGGCCGAGCTGACCGACCACGGGACAGAGCCGACCGAAGTTGGTCCGGACACCCGCGCCTTGTGGCACCTGAGCGTTACCCTGGGTGGAGTCACGCGGCACCTCTGGTACGACGATCGGGGCCGGCTCGTCAAGCTCTCCATCCCCAGCAGGGACCTGGTGGTGCTCCGCGCCGAGAGCGACTAGCCAACTCCTTACAGAACAGTCACTTCCACCCCCTCGAGGCGGCCCAGCACCAGCTCCACCTTCACACCCGCACCTCGATGTCTCGGGATGAAACCTCCCCGGCGCGTCAACCGTATGATGGTGTGGGCAAACACCATCCACCAACCGAAGGCACACAGGGCATACCATGAAACGCAGAGCCTCCTTCCTGCTCCTGGCCCTTGCCGTGGGCCCGCCTGCGTTCGCGCAGGCGCAGCAGGCGGCCAGTCCAGCCATACCGCAGTCACTGTCACTGCGAGAGGCTGTGAGTTTGGCACTCCGCTACAGTCCCGCCTACCGCCAGGTAGAGAACGACCGCAATCCGGCCACCTGGGGTGTGCGGAACGCGTACGGCTCGTTCCTCCCGCGGCTGGCGATCGGCGGAGGCATCAGCTACCAGGGCTCGGGGTCGCAGATCTTCCTCACCGATCAGCTCAGTTCCCCATCCTCCACCAGGGGCTCCGGCTACGACGTGTCCCTGGGGCTCGTGGTGGATGGCCGCACGCTCACGGGACCCTCGTCGGCCAATGCGTCGTACCGGGCCACCGAAGCGATGATCACGGGGGCCGAGATCAACCTCGAGGCTGCGGTGAAGCAGCAGTACCTGGCCGTGCTGAGGGCCGTTGCCGGCGTGGGTCTCGCGGAGCTGCAACTGGAGAGGAACGACGAGTTCCTGCGGCTCGCGCGCGCGCGGTTCGACGTGGGACAGAACACGATGCTGGAAGTGCGCCGGGCCGAGGTGGCCAAGGGCCAATCGGAGGTCTCGCTGCTGCAGGCCAGGCAGGGAGTGATCGTCGAGAAGCTGCGGCTGTTCCAGACCATAGGCCTGCCCGGACCGGACGATCCCTCAACGGTGGTGCTGACGGACACGTTCCCGATCGTCGAGCCACACTGGGATCTCGAGACGATCCTGGCCGAGGCCGACCAGGACAACCCGGACCTGATCACGCGGCGGGCGCGGGCGGACTTCGCGCACGCCAGCGAGAAGGCTTCCCGCATGAGCTGGTGGTTCCCCACCTTCAGCTTCTCCGCCGGGTGGTCCGGATTCACGCAGCAGTTCTCGAACTCGCAGTTCCCGGTGGACCAGGCCCGCGCGGGCTCGCAGAGCGCGGTCGCCCAGTGCCAGTTCGCCAACAGTCAGTGGCTCAACCCCGGTGGGACGCCCACGGACTGCAGTCAGTTCCTGCTCACGCCGGCGGACGAGCAGTCGATCATCGACGCCAACAGCGTATGGCCGTTCCAGTTCACCGCGTCGCCGTTCAGGGCGAGCGTCTCGCTCTCGTTCCCGATCTTCACGCAGTTCAGCCGGCCGCTGGCGGTAGCCGAGGCAGAGGCCTTCACCAGGGACTCCGAAGAGGAGGTTCGGGCACGGCGGCTGCTGGTGCGCACCGAGGTGAGCCAGAGCTACTATGCGCTGCTCGCAGCCTACGAGGCGATTAGGATTCAGGAGAGCAACCAGACGGCCGCCGCGGAGCAACTCAGATTGGGCCAGGAGCGTTATAGAGTGGGCTCGGGCACCTTCATCGAGCTGCTCGACGCGCAGGTTGCGGCCCTCATGGCGGAAGCGGATTACATCAACGCGATCTATGCGTACCACCAGTCCATAGCGATTTTGGAAGCCGCAGTGGGACGACCGCTGCGCTAACATAGCGAGACGGCAATGTCGAAGAAGAAGGTCTTCATATTCGGGGGCATCGCAGTTGCGATTGGCGCCCTGATCGCCGTGAACGCCGCGTCCCGGAGTGAGCGGGGAGCGTCGGTGCGGATGGAGGAGGTCGGCCGCCAGAACCTGGTCGCCACTGTCACCGCCAGCGGCCAGATCGAGCCCAAGCGCTCGGTAGACATCAGCTCTGACATCACCGGGCGGATCACGTACATCCCGGTGGAGGAAGGCGCGTGGGTCGAGCGCGGCGACCTGGTGCTGCGCATCCAGCCCTCGCAGTACGAGGCCGCAGTGGCGCGCGCCCGTGCAATGCTCGCGTCTGCTGAGGCGTCCGCGCTCCAGGCCCGCGCCAACCGCGATCAGGCCAGGCGCGCACGCGACCGGTCACGGCAGCTCAGGGAGCAGGACGTCAACCTGGTCTCCGACGAGCAGCTGGAGCAGGCCGAGACCCAGTACCAGGTAGCCGAGGCGCTGGCCGTTTCGGCGCGGCACCAGGTGGCCCAGGCCCAGGCCGGGCTGGACGAGGCGCAGGAGCAGCTGGCGAAGACCGTGCTGCGCGCGCCCATGAGCGGCCAGATCACGCGACTCGCTGTGGAGGAAGGGGAGGTGGCGGTGCCCGGCACCTTCTCGCGCGAGACCGGACTCCTCATGACCGTCTCCGGCCTCTCCGTCGTCCAAGTGAAGGTGCGGGTGGAGG
>JAUVTI010000050.1 GCA_030601605.1 Gemmatimonadales bacterium | reverse complement strand
CATCGCCTCGGCCCGCGCGGTGATCGCCTCCTGGCGCACCTCGGGGCGCACGTGAACGAGTCCTGCGTCTTCCTCCAGCCGGTCCGCCCGGAGCCTAATTTGTTCGACCGATTCCTCACCGGAGGCGTAGAGCGTGGAGACGCCGGACGCCTCGAGGCGCGCGGCGCACTGGAGCAGCAGCGTGGACTTGCCGATTCCCGGCTCGCCGCCAACGAGCAGCACCGAGCCGGGCACGATCCCCCCGCCCAGCACGAAGTCGAACTCGTCGAGCCCGGTGCTCCAGCGCGCCGGCCCCTGAGCGACGATGTCTGAGAGCCGGACCGGGACGGCGTCGCTGGCGCCGACCGTGCGGGGCCGCGCCGAGGAGCGGGTCACGGGCTCCTCGACCAGCGTGTTCCAGCTGCCGCAGGCGTCACACCGGCCCCCCCACTTGGGGTGCTCCGCGCCGCACTCCCCGCATCGAAAGACAGAGCGGGCCTTACGGGCCATGCGCCCCCTCAGGCTCGCGCTCGGAGAAGCTCTCGAACCGGGTGTATTGCTTGTGGAAGCTCAGCTTCATGGTTCCGGTGGGACCGTTGCGGTGCTTGGCCAGGATGAGCTCGGTCATGCCCTCCTGTCGGGCGCCGTCCTTCTCCATCAGCGAGGGGTACATCTCCGGCCGATAGATGAACATCACGAGGTCAGCGTCCTGCTCGATCGCACCCGAGTCGCGCAGGTCGGAGAGCATGGGTCGCCGGTCGCCGCCGCGCTGCTCCGGCGCGCGCGAGAGCTGTGACAGCGCGACCACGGGGGTTTCGAGCTCTCTGGCCAGCGCCTTGAGCGACCGGGAGATGAAGCTGATCTCCTCCTGTCGGCTCTCCGTCCGCGACGGCCCGCGCAATAGCTGCAGATAGTCCACGATGATCAGTTGAACGTCGTGCTCGACCTTGAGGCGCCGGGCCTTTGAGCGCAGCTCCAGCAGCGAAAGCGTGGGCGAGTCGTCCACCCAGATCGGCGCGGTTCCGAGCAGTCCGGCGGCGCGGGACATCTTGGGGTAGTCGTCGTCGCGCAGGTTTCCGCTGCGCAGCCGGGAGAGGTCCACGAAACTCTCCGACGCCAGCAGCCGCTCTACGAGCTGGTCGCGTGACATCTCCAGCGAGAATATGGCCGTGGGCACGTTGTGCTCGAGCGCGGCGTTCGTGGCGACGTTGAGGCAGAAGGCCGTCTTCCCCATCGATGGACGCGCCGCCACGATGATCAGGTCGCTGCGCTGGAATCCGTTGGTCTTGGCGTCCAAGTCTGCGAACCCGCTCGGGATACCGCGCACCGATTCGTCGCCTCGATGGCGCGCTTCGATGCGCTCCATCGTGCGCCACATGAGCTCCTTGATGCGGACGACTTCCTGCGTACCGCGATGGGTCGAGACCTCGAAGACGCGCTGCTCGGCGCCGTCCAACAGGGCGTCCACATCCTGCGGTCCCTCGTAGGCGGCCTGTACGATCTCGGTGCCCGCCTGGATCAGGCGCCGCCGCAGCGCCTTGTCGCGCACGATGCGGCAGTGGTACTCGACGTTCGCGGCCGTGGGCACGACGTCGAGCAGCTCGGCGATGTAGTCGGTACCGCCCGCGGCCTCGAGGTCGCCGGTCCGCATCAGCTCTTCGCGCAGCACCACGGGGTCCACGACGTCGCCCCGCTCGACGACTTTCGCCATCGTGCGGAAGATCCTGCGGTGCCCGTCGCGGTAGAAAGCGTCGTCGCCCAGCAGCTCGACTGCCTTCAGTGTGGCGTCGGCGTCGAGCAGCATGGCTCCGAGGACGGCCTGTTCGGCCTCCTCACTCCACGGCGTTTCCCGGCTGCGGCCGGGTTCAGCCCCGGTTGTCGACGAGCTGGCGTGCGATACGGACGTCATCCCAGGTAGGCTTCTTCCAGTTCGGGTTCCGCAGCAGGGCGGCCGGGTGGTAGGTCACCACCAGGGGAGTCCCTCGGAACTCGTGTACCTTGTTGCGCAGCGAGCCAAGCGATTGCCGGGTGCCCAGGAGCGTCTCGGCCGCCGTTCCCCCCATAGCAAGTATCACGGCGGGCTTGAGGATTTCAAGTTGCCTGTGGAGGTAGGGCACGCAGGCGTCGATTTCGTCCTGCTGCGGTTTGCGGTTACTGGGCGGTCGGCACTTCACCACGTTGCAGATGTAAACCTGTTCGCGCGGCAGGTCGATCGCCGCCAGAATCTCCGTCAACAACTCTCCGGCGCGCCCCACGAACGGCCTGCCCGTTTCGTCCTCTTTGGCGCCCGGTCCCTCTCCCACCACGGCGAGCAACGCATCGCCCGGGCCCTCCCCGGGGACGGCGTTGTTGCGGTTCTCGCACAGCCCGCACTGAGTGCACTCGTGGATCATGGCCGCAACGGCGTCGAGGCTGGCCTCCTTCAGCGGATCCTCGCTGAAGAGGTCGCTCGTGGCGGCTGTAACGACCATTCCCCTGGGCGGGATGGGGGGCATGTCCCGCTTCCAGCGCGGTCCGGCTTTGGGCTTCTTCCCGGGGCTCCTCGATCGGCTGGGTCTCGGCGCGTCGCTCTCGGCGCGCGGGGGCTCCTGCCTGGGTGGCTCGGGGGTGGTCGGCGGGATCGCGGCCTCGGGCGCGGGCACCCTATCCGGACTCTCGGGTGGATGCTGTCGCGCACCCTGGATCACGAGGGGGCTCTCTCCCAACTGCGCGCGCTGCTCGAGGTAGCGCGCCCACAACTCGCGCGCGCCGGTCACAGGCGCCGCTCGACCTCGTCCAGTACCTGCTCGGCGACCTCGCGCTTGGGTTGCATGGGGAGCTCTCGTGCGTCGTCGGGGGACACCAACGTAACCCGGTTGGTCTCCTGTTCGAAACCGCTTCCCGGCTCGTCGGCACGGTTGAGGACGATGAAGTCGAGTTGCTTGGCCTCGAGCTTCTGCCGCGCGCGCTCGATACCATCTCCAATCTCCAGCGCGAAACCGACCGCGACGCATCCCGAGCGTCGCTTGGCGAGGGTACGCTCCAGTACGTCGGGCGTGGGCTCCAGCTTGACACTCAGCGGTCCCTCGGACCGCGGTCGCTTGGCCGCGCCGGGCTCAGCAGGGCGAAAGTCCGCCGGCGCCACCGCCATGACCAGTACGTCGGCTTGCGGCAGCAACCGTTCCACCGCAGAGAGGAGTTGTTCCGTGGTTTCCACGCGAACCAGCTCCACCCCCGTAGGCGTGGGGAGTGTTGACGGACCCGACACGAGGGTGACCTCGGCGCCGCGCGCGAACGCCGCTTCCGCCAGTGCGTAGCCCTGACGGCCGCTCGCCGGATTCGTGATCACGCGAACGGGATCCAGGTGCTCTCTGGTGGCGCCCGCCGTCACAAGCACGTTGCGGCCGCTGAGGGGGCTCCCGGGCGCGCGTAGCGCGCGCTCCACGTGCGCCAGGATCTCCTCGGGCTCGACCATCCGGCCCGGCCTGTCGCTGGGGCCTTCCGCCAGGGGACCGATGGCGGGACCCACCACCGTCCAACCGCGTTCGCGGAGGGTCTGGATGTTCTGCTGCGTGGCCGCGTGGGCGAACATCTCGTCGTTCATCCCCGGGACGACAAGCACGGGCGTGGTGGCGGCCAGCAACAGGGAGGTCAGCAGATCGTCCGCCAGTCCCTGCGCGGCCCGCGCCAGCAGGTGGGCCGTCGCGGGAGCGACGACGATCAGGTCTGGATCACGGGCCAGGTCGATGTGCGCAAGCGCCCGGCCGCGCTCCCACAGGGAGGTTGCGACCGGGCGTTTGGTCAGCGCTTCGAATGTGAGCGGGCGGATGAACTCGGCGGCCGCCGTAGTCAGCACCACGTCCACCGCCGCGCCTGCCTCGGTCAGCCGCCGGGCGAGTGTGCAGACCTTGTAGGCTGCAATCCCGCCCGACACGCCGAGGACGACGCGCCGGCCCGAGAGGTTCACGTCTCCTGGCGCGGCCGGTGCACGAGGCGATAGGCGAGCTCGCCGCCGGAGAGACTCTCCAGTGCCCTCGTCGTCAGCTTCTTCTCCTCCAGCGAGCGGTCCCGCGGAAAGTCATTGACGTAGCGTGCGAACTTGGCGGCGACCAGCACGCCCAGATACTTGTTGCCGGCGCGCTCCGCCACCTCGTCAGGGCTGAAGATGTACATGCACTCTCCGTTACGGCTTATGATGACAGTTGCTTCGTGATCTCCTTCAGTTCCGCCCGAAGCCGGGAGATGGTCCGCTCCAGTTCCGGCCCGTGCGGTTCCCGCTTCACCTCTCCATCGACAATCGCTGCCACGGCGGCGACGGCCAGGTCCAGGTCGTCGTTCACCACGACGTGATCATACGCAGTGGCTTGCTGGAGCTCGCTGTCCGCCTGGGCCAGACGCCGGGACAGGCTCTCCCGGTCGTCCAGGGCGCGCGCCTCCAGCCGACTCACCAGGGCAGCCGCCGACGGCGGCAGGACAAAGATACTCACGACATCGCTGCGGCGCTCGCGGACCTGCCCGGCACCCTGTACCTCTATGTCCAGCACTGCGCTGCGGCCCTGAGCCAGAATCCGGTCCACCTCGCTCTCCAGCGTGCCGTAGAGGGCCCCGCTGTACTCGGCCGACTCCAGGAAAGCACCCTCTGCGCGGCGGCGCTCGAACTCGCCGCCGGAGAGAAAGAAATAGTCCACGCCCTCGCGCTCCCCGCGCCGCCTGGGCCGCGTGGTGGCCGAGATGCTGTACTCCAGGTCATCCCTGGCATTGATCAGCCTGTGCGCGATCGTCGTCTTCCCACCCCCTGAGGGCGAGGAGAGAATCAGGAGAAACGGGCTCACTCGACGTTCTCTACCTGCTCCCGCACCTTCTCCAACTCCCCCTTCATGCCGATCACCACCTGCGTGATCTCGGCATCGTTGGCCTTGGAGCCGATCGTGTTGATCTCCCTGAGCAGTTCCTGCCCCAGAAACGCCAACTGCCGACCGGCGGCGGCGTCACCCTCCATGGTGTGGCGGCAGGCCTCCAGATGCGTCTTCAGACGCACGATCTCCTCGGTGACGTCCCGCTTGTCGGCCAGCAGTGCGATCTCCTGGCTCAAGCGATCCTCGTCCGGCTGGCGCCCATCCAGCAGCTCCGTCACCGCCGCCCGCAATCTGTCACGCTCACGCTCGGCCCGCTGCGGGGCGCGCTCCTCGATCCGCGCCAGGCCCTGCTCCAGATTGCCGAGGCGCTCGGACAGTTCCCGGGCCAGAGCCTCCCCCTCCCGCTCCCGCATCGCCACGACGCCGTCCAGGGCGCCATCGAGCAGCGCCAGGAGCTCCGACGCATCGAGCGCAGCTTCCTCGGCCGCGCCCGCCGAGAGCACTTCGGGTTGCCGGGCCACGAAACCGAGGTCTACCTCGCCCTCGAGCTCGAGCGCGGCCTTCAGCTCCCGCAGCGCCTCGGTGACCCCCCGCGCCCGCTCCAGATTGAGCGACACGTCCGTTGGGCGCTCGGGCTCCTGCGTCCAGCGGGCAGAGACGGTTGCGTGACCGCGCTCCAACCGTTCCCGCAACCTGGTCCGCAGGTCGCTCTCCAGGCGCTGCATCCCGTGGGGCAGCTTGAACTGCATGTTCAGGTGCCGGTGGTTGACGGTACGCACTTCGAGCGCGAGCCGTCCTCCGCCCAGGGCGCCCTCGGCCACTCCGTAACCCGTCATTGATTTCAGCACAGGCTTCACACCGTCCGCTTCATCGCGTGTCAACAGTAGTGTATCCGCTCAGCTGCTGAACGTCCACGACACTCCGAACAGCTGCGCGTTCTTGGCATAGTCGAAGCGCGGCACGAACCCACCCTCGTTGAGCAGCGCGTTGCGCAGGTTCCAGAACAGCGTGAAGTTCACCAGCTGGACCGCCAGGTAGGCATCGTAGAACGAGACGCCCGGCAGGATGTTCGGCTCCCCGGCCTCATTGAGTCCGGCAGTGCCGGTGCTCCACCACTCACCGGCCAGCTGCACCTTGAGCTGGAAAGCTCCGCTGCGGAAGGTGCGCCAGAACGTGGAACGGAAAGTCACCTCCGCACGGGCGTGCTTGGGCGGCTGGAAGTCGGCTGGTAGACCCGAGACCGGATCGGAGTACCAGCCCGAGAGCGTGATCGCCTTGAACGGTCTCAGGTGGACGTCGGCCACGAGATAGGTGGCTTCGGGGGACGGTCGCAGCTCGGGAATCGACGGGAAGTTGGGATAGGCCAGCGGATGGTAGGCGTCCCGCTGCACCACCCCGACCCAGCCGGTCACTGGCTTGGTGTCCACCCCGATGCGTCCACCGTAGTCGAACGTGCTGATGGCGGTGTCGGCCAGCAGAGCCGGCGCCTGGAGCGCGTCCTGCAGCGTGGCCTCGCCGACGAGCCACACGGGACCGCGGAACAGTCCCACGGCGGCGTGGAGACGCTTGGACGCACGGCTGCCTTCGTGCCGGCGGTAGCGCGCGTCGGTCGAGAGTACCACGCCGGGCAACGGTACCCAGTCGAACACGCCCTCCACGGACCACGGAGTGCGAGCGTCCGCTGCCGTGCCCCGCACAGATGCGGTCAGGTTGGCGTCGGCGTAGCGCAATTGGAGCCACGCCTGGCTCAGGCTCTGGTCCGGCACGGGACTCGCCGAATCGGAGCTCCACGAGCTGGATGCGAGACCGCCCTCCACGCGCAGCCCCAGTCCGTCGCCACGGGTGCCGGCGAACAGCGTGAAGATGTTGTCGGTGCGCACTCCCTGGTACGCCAGGATCGAAGCTCCTTCGGCGTCGCTCACCGCATCGCGGTCGTGATCCTGCCGGATGATCTGGTAGCTCCCGCCCACGTTGTCACTGGGGTTCCACGAGAACTTGCCCCAGAGGTCGAACTGATTGCTGTTGGATTTGGGGGCGTCCACCCCGTCCGTGCCCAGAAAGTGCGCCGACAGGTCCAGCCCGACCCCGGAGCGCCACCGCTTCTGGAACAGCGCAGTGAACTCCGCTGTGGAGAAGCGGCCCGAGACCACCCGGATGAGGGATCTCGCCTCCTCGCGCTCGTGGCGCTCGGATACGATGTAGACCTTGATGCGGTCGGGGAGGATCTCCACGTCGACCCGCCGCACGTAGGTGAGTGGTATGCGCCCGGGGTCCACGAACAGACTGTCCCCACCGATGGGTTCGTAGAGCATCCCGTCCCAGTAGACCTCCAGCGCGCTTCCGCCCCGCCCCCCGTACTGGATGTTCTCGGGCTGTCCCACCCACAGCGGGCGTGTCACGAACACGCCCGGCACGTCGGTGAGGAGCTCCCCGAGCGTCTGTACCTTCAGCCAGAGGATGGAGTCGCGGTTGAACGAGTAACGGGAGCCGGGCGGGAGCGGACCCTGCGGCACGGCCGCGGGCTGGATCGGCAGCATGGGGCTGGCGGTCGCGCTGTCTTCCTCGGCCCGGAGGGCTGAGTCAGGCCGAACCACGGTTGTGTCCTGTGCGGCGAGCCCGCCGGAGAAGAGACTGAGGGTGGCGAGAGGGACTACCGCGACCACGGCGACCCGCCCGAGGCGATTCACCCCCGGGCACGCCCCAGGACGAACTCGGTGAACAGCCGCACCCCGACACCGGTGGGGCCCTTCGCCATGTCCGGGCGGGCGGAGTCGGTCCACGCCGTGCCGGCTATGTCGAGGTGCGCCCAGGGGAAGCCGTCCACGAACTCGCGCAGGAACCAGCCGGCCGTGATCGTGCCTGCGGCACGACCGCCGACGTTCTTGACGTCTGCGATGTCGGACTTGATCTGCTCACGGTACTCGTCCCACAGCGGCAGGGGCCAGCAGCGCTCCCCGCCCAGATCGCCGGCGTGTCTGACCTCGTAGAGCAGATGGTCGTCGTTGCCCATCAGGCCCGTGGCGTGATGTCCCAGACCGATGATGACAGCGCCCGTGAGGGTTGCGGCGTCGATTACGCATGCCGGCTTGAAGCGGCGGGCGTATGCGAGGGCGTCACTCAGAACGAGGCGGCCCTCGGCGTCCGTGTTCACGACCTCGATCGTCTTGCCCAGGAGGGAGCGCACCACGTCGCCCGGCTTGATGGCGGTGCCCGAGGGGAGGTTCTCGCTGGCCGGGATGATCCCAACCACGTTGGCCTTCGGCTTTATGTGGGCCAGGGTCTCGAACAGGCCGAGCACGGCGGCGGCACCCGACATGTCGTACTTCATCTCCTCCATCTTCTCGGCCGGCTTGATGGAGATGCCGCCCGAGTCGAAGGTGATGCCCTTCCCGATGAAGCAGATCGGTGGGGTCCGCCCCGCGTTGCGGTACTCGATCGTGATGAAGCGCGGCTCCTGGAGCGATCCCTGCGCCACCGCCAGCAGCCCGCCCATGCCCGCCTTGGCCATTTCGGCGCGGCCCAGCACGGTGACCTTGTAGCCGTACGCCTTGCCCAGCCGCCGCGCGATGTCGGCGAGATACGAGGGAGTGCACACGTTGCCGGGGAGGGCCTGGAGGTTGCGGGCCAGCTGGTGCCCGCTCGCCACGGCGGCGCCGATCTTGCGCCCCCGCTCCACGTCGGGACGCTCCTCCCGCGTGGCGATGATCTCGAGCAGGCGGATGCCCTTCTTCTTCTCCTTCTCCCTGGCCTTGAGGGAATCGAATTGCCATGCGCCCTGCGCCACGCCCTCCACCGCAACCTGTCCCGCCACCGCCGGCGGAACCCCGCAGTGGGTCTCGTGCGCCAGGTGGAACGCAATGATCTCGGCCTCGAGCTCCAGCGCCTTGCGTCCGGCCACCGCGGCGCCGCGGCGCACAGCGCCGCGTGTGATCTCGGCCGGCGGTCCCAGACCGACCAGGACGAGCCGCTTCGCGCCCTTCTTGGGATAGACGACACTCACCTGATCGCGCTTGCCGGTGAAGTCGCCGCTGTCAATCAGCCGGGCGAGCTCGCCGCCCGTGTTGGCATCCAGTCCGAGTAGTGAGCTCGGTACCTTCCCACTGCTCAGCTCGCCCACGGCGACGGCCAGCAGGGGTGCCGCAACCCGGTCGAGCGGAACGACTTTGACGGATGAGATCACGCGGCTTCTACCATGTCGGGTGTTTGACGATCGCGTGGTGGGGGCCGGCCCCGCGTCGCGGTGGCATAAGCTTAGCGGAAGGCCAAATCGACGGCAAGTTGGCCCGAAGTACCGGTGCTGTCGCTGTGGCGTCCCCCGGCTACAGCTCCACCCTGCCCTTGCTGTAGTCCCACTTGCTCCAGAACTCGGCGTAGTAGAATCGGCTCTTGCGCTGCGGCACGTGCTGCCACGCGTGCCGTGGATCGTCCGCCGGGCGCTTTACCAGCGCCTTGGAGACGACCACGCGCTCGCCGCAGAAGGGACAGCGCTACGTGGCCACCTTGGGCGCGACCCACCAGACGTAGGGCGCGTGGGCGCAGCTGGGCCAATGTGTGCAGCGGTGCACGGTCGGGCGGTAGCGCTCAGGCGCGCGATCCACCCCCTGGGTGAAGCCACCGAAACGGCACTGGCGGTAGCGCCGCTCCGGCTCCTCGATGCGGGGGCCGTAGAAGCCTGTCCTGCCGCAGTCCGGGCAGATCGCGGGGTCGCGACCCTCGCCGAAAGCAGCAAAGCACGCCGCCTCCCAGTCGGCCCGGGAGAACGGCAGCTGCGGCAGGAAGTGGGTTCCAGCGGCCGCGACGATAGTGGACGTGCCCGGCAACTCGGTGCCGGGGTCCGGCGCCTGTGCTGGCTGCATTCTCGCGGGGGGTTGGGCCGCTGAGGGCGTGAACTCTGGGGCCACGCGATTACTGCAATGGCACTGCCTGCTGCCCACAACCTATGACATGGCTCACCCCGCCCCTGTGCGCTGTGTCACCGTGGAGGGAGGGACACGTGGAGGTGGTCTGCGGTGCCGACGTGCCGCAAGGTGCGCAAGCCGAGAAGGCGGAAGTAGTTCTGGGTCAACATGTTACGCCACCCAGGCCGACCCATGGTGCGCAGGTCCATGGCGTGGACGTAGCCGTCCTCCTGCGGGTAGTGCAGCGAGGCCTCGTAGACGGGGAGCCCCATCGCGGCGTAGTCCTCCGGAGTACGGCTGAGGTCGGTCACGACGAGCTCGTCGTCGGCCAGGATGAGCGTGGCCACGGCCACGCGCAGGATCGGGTGCAGCGACGTGTAGTAGCTCTGCACTCGCTCCGTCTTCGCGTTCACGCTGGCCAGATGGAGCAGCGTGTAGCCGCAGTAGAAGAGGACCAATGGCAGGGCTACCCACTTGGCGAGGAAGCGAACCCTGGCCCTTCCCGTCAGGCGCTTGGAAGCCCAGGCTCCGTACAGCGTGAGGACGACCAGTGCGAGCGCCCCGCCGCTCGCCAGCGCGAGCCACCCGGGGACGCCGCGGTCCAGATAGAGGTATGTGGACGTCCTGAGCAGGACCAAGAATGGCAGTACGATCAATACCAGGACCGCTACGGCGAACCACCCCAGCGCCCAGAGGAGGCCTCGCAGCGTGACTTGCCGCCGCGGCCGAGGCTCCCGAAGGAGGTCCTCGATGTCGGGGATGTCCGGAATGTCCGGGATCACGTAGGGCATGACGCCTCCAGCATCTCTACGGCCCGCTCCGCGTCCCGGTTTCCGGGCATTCGGCAGGCGCCGCTTGCCGCCCGCTGCCGGGATGGGTAGTTACATTGGGCGATAACCAAGATCCTCCCGAGGACACAGCATGAAGAAGCGCATCCGTACGTTGGCATTGATCGTGGCGATCGTCGTGTTCGCCGTGGTGATCGTCATGGGCAGCATGCGCACGGTGCAGGCCGAGTGCGAGCTGTGCGTGACCTATCGCGGTCAGACCACCTGTCGCCGCGGCTCGGGGACGGACGAGGCTGAGGCCAGGCAGGCGGCTCAGAAGGCTGCGTGCGCCGTGATGGCGAGCGGCATGAACGGGAGCATCGCATGCGGCAACACGCCTCCCACCAACGTTCAGTGCCCGCCCGCCAACTGAAGCGAAGGGTTGGGCCCTGGCTCCGCAGCTACGGCAAGCCGACCAAGCCGCCGTGGCGCGAGCGGATCGTAACCGCGCTGATCGGGCTCGGCGTGGCAGCGGCGTTCGCGGCAGTGCTGATCGCTATGCTCTGGGCCTTTGTGCGCTGGCCCCGGCTCACGCTCGTGGGTCTCGCGGTGGTCTGGATTCTCGGGATGATCGTCTTGGGCATCACGCGCCAGAGGGCACGGCTCCGGGACCAGCTG
>JAUVTI010000120.1 GCA_030601605.1 Gemmatimonadales bacterium | reverse complement strand
GTGGCTAGGACGAACGCCACACCCACGAACTCGTACCCGCGCCTGAGCTCGCGGACGAGTTCCCTTCGGGAGGGATACTGGAGCACCGTCGTGGGAGCCTCGAGGTTCTCTGCGATGTACTCGAGCGAGAACTGGACATGGTGTGAGCGGGGGCTGAACAGACCCTGGGCGCGGGTCACCTGTTCGTGCAGCAACTCGTACCCTACGCTCGGGGAGTCGCCGTGGCGGACCCCGAGGGGGCGGCAGACACTCGTGAGTAGGACTTGGGGCATCAAGGCTAATAGTGTACTGCGGCCGCGTCATCCGCGCCACGACGGATCGCACCGTGCCTCCAGAGTGGGCAGAGGTGTCGGTTGGAAGTGCCGGATCGAGACGTCCGGGGTGGGGAAGTGTGACAGATCGTGCGGTCTAGAGTGGGAAGTACAGAATATATTACATTGCGTCAAGTGGTGCGGGCGTCGGATCTGAGGCGGTCGGCTGGAAGCTGTCCGGCGGCGGGTGACGCGGCTGAAGCAATGCGGCTAGGACAATCGGCTTGCGACGCGCGTCACAGCCGCGCCCACGGATCGCAGATAGCATATGGCGGTGGGGCACACGGCCAAACGCGAAACGTGGCAGGCACTATGCAGAAGATCGGTACCGTACAGTTTGCGTCGGTGATTGGCGAGGCGGAGCAGCGCTGGAGCCGGCGCGTGCTCCCCGAGATCCAGACGTCCGAGCACTTCCAGGCTCGCATCGTGCAGGATCCCATCCTGCGCGAATCACGCATCGTTCTGACCGGGACGAAGGAAGAGGCAGTCGAGGCGGCGCAGCGGCTGCGCGGTCGTTGGTTTCCGTTTCACGGTCTCAACGAGAGCGGCGAGAAGCGCAGGGCGTGGCTCGGGGAGCTGCAGGAGGTCACCGCGGCGGAGGCGCGTGAGCGAGGTGTCGGCGAGGAGCTGATCAAGGATCTGCTGGGCAAACAGGCCCTGTGGCTGGCAGTGATGCGCTCTCCCATGAAGAGCACGCCGGCGATGGCCTGGAAAGAGGCGCAGAAGCGCTGGATCCTCGAGAGCAAGGAGGACCAGGTGGTCGAGGTGGAGTCCCAGTCCACGTCGACCCGCAAGCCGCACCAGCAGGCCGTGAAGTATCAGCCTCCGTCTCCCGAGCGCTTCCTGGCGGAGACCCGCCTCCTCGCCATGGAGAGTCTGAACACCGCGTGGCTGTGCGAAACGGCGGGCACGCGGCTCACCACAGCACAGCAGACGGTGATGCGGCTGACCTACGTCACCGGCATCATGGAGGACCACATCGCGGATCAGATGGGGCTTTCGGTCGAGGCTGTGGGCAAGCTCAAGCGCAACGCGATGGCGGTCCTGCGGTCCGAGCTCGGCAAGTAGCGCGCCCGCGCCCCACGCCGTCCCTTCTCCCTTATCCGCCGCTGCGGCCGGATCCGTCCGGCGGCCCGAGCACCCCCACCGCCTCCTCGGTCTCGGCATTCATCAGCACGTGCAGTACGTCGCCGCCGCTCGCCTCGGCGACGTCGATCACGCGCACCGTGTCGGCCAGGTGGGCGAACTCGGGGAGCGCGCGCGGTAGCTGGTTGGCGGCCCCGGTGAAGAACTCCTCGCGGAACACGACGCCGTCCTCGTCCGGATACAGGGGCAAATAGCGGATGTTGGCCTCGACCAGGTCCTGGAAGAAGTGGGTGCCGAACGAGAGCTCGGGCACGTAGTTCCCCTGGCGCCGCGCGACCTCCATCAGCATCGCGGTGTTGCTGATGTCCGAGTAGGTGACGCTCACGCCGAGCTTGATGTCCCCGCGGCTGCCCCACCGACCGGGACCGATGAGCACGAAGCGCCGCTTGGGCAGCAGCGAATTGAGCCTGCCGATCGCTCGGGCGACCTCCAGCAGTTCCTTGGCGGTCGCGAGCCGTCCGTACGCCTCAGGGTCCACGTATACGATGTACTCGATGTCCGGCACGCGCCCGTTGGTCACGTAGCGCATGGCGGAGAAGAGGATCTTGTCGCGCGGCAGATCGTGCGGGATCACTGCGGGGGCGTGATCCTCGTAGTGGCTCTGGCCCCGGCACTGCAGCAGGTACAGGTGTTCCCCGTCGTGGGCGAACTCGATGTCGACCGGCATGCCGAGGCGGTCCCGCAGCAGCTTCAGCATCGTCGCGATCTGCTCGAGGAACGGGGTACGGCGCAGGAGGCCCTCGAAAGTCACCACGGTGGTGTCATCCGCCCAGTCGGGCTCGAGCCCCATCGGCTCCCGCAGCCGGTCACCGTCGAGCAGTGAGACGAGCTGCCGCGCCAGGGGGTACTCGTCGCCGTGGGTGCGCAGCAGGGTCTCGAGGTCGATCGTCTCGAACGCCTGGGCCTCGAGGTTGATGACGTCGGCGTACCTGGGGGCGTAGCGCACGATCTCGTCGACCGTGACGTTCGCGCGCAGCCCGGGCTGGCCCGGGCTCACGAGCGTCGGGTAGTCGTCGCTCATCCGGTCCACGGCGCGCGTGCCGAGGCCCGGGACCATGCGCACGAGCCCGTCCGCGCGGCGGATACGCGGCGACCAGCGGAATTCGTTGTCGCTGAACGCCACGCCGGAGAACGCCGGGAAGTAGTAGCGGCCCACGCGGGTCCCCACGACCTCCTGGATCAGGATGCCCATCTCCTCGCGGAAGTCCAGCAGCCCTCGTTCTGCGCGATACTCGATTGGGTCGGGGCCGAACACGGACGCCCAGATCTCCGCGATGGCGTCCTGCAGCGCCTCGACCCGCTGCTGCTTCGTCCCGCGATTCGCCAGGAACAGGCTCTTGTACTTTCCCGAGAACGAGGCGCCCAGGCGGTCCTCGAGCATGCTGGAGCTGCGCACGATCAGCGGCCGGTCGGCGAGCCGGTCGAGCACCGCGGCGAGCCCCTTGTGCACCTCGGGGGTGAACCGGGAGTTCTTGAACAGCTGGATGATGAACGGGTAGTCCCGGCGGACCCGCTCGATCTCCCTGTACTTGTGGTCGTAGACCTCGTGCAGCTGGTTCGCGCGCATGAAGTCCAGGATGCCGTCAGAGGCGACGTACCAGGTCTGCGGCGTCCGCAGGTTGGCGAACAGCTCCGCGTACTCCTTCGCGTCCTCGAGAATCCGCACGCCGAGGAACAGGCCGGCCGCCTTGCCGCCGAGCCTTCCGTAACTCTCGGCAGGGCAGACGATCCGCGGGGCCAGCTCCACGAAGTCGTCGATGTCCACGTGGTGCTTCGCCACGTTGATGAAGTCGAGCCGATCGACGAAGCACCGCTGCAGGAGGCTGACCCGCAGGCCGGTGCGGAGGGCCACGGAGAGGTCGTCCTCACCGATCGACGAGTTCGTGAACTTGAGTACGTCGTCGATGACCTCGTTCAGGGTCGTGGCCTGGTTCTCCAGTGCCTGGATCAGGAAGACGCACTTGTCCTCGTTGATCCACGTCTGGATGTTGGTCACGATGTCGGCCTCGCTCAGGTGGCGGGCGGCCAGCTCGAACGTCCGCTCGACCAGCGTCGGCGTCGACCGCAGGGCCTGTCGCTGCTGCGGCCGGTTCTCGTCCAGCGCCGCCTCGCCCTCGACCGCCTCCGGTAAGCCCTCGTGCAGCAGTTCCCGGGCTTCGGTGACGCCGTTCCACACCAGCTGGTTGATGAGCTTGCGGGCGATGCGGTACAGCAGCTCGCGGTCGGTGCGCAGCAAGAACTCCACCAGCACCTTCCATGACTGGCCGTCGCGGGCCGAGAGCTGCTCGACGACGCTCTGCCAACTCTCGCGGTCCTCGCGGAGCTGGCGCTGCATCACGTACAGGCCGATCCGCTCCGCGATGGCGTGGATCAGGCGGCGCTCCTCCTTGAGGAACGGTCCCTCGTCTGCGGGCGGCCGCTCCTCGGTGTAGGACACCGTGATCTCACCGGCGGCCTCGCCCCGCCAGGCGATGGCTGCGGTCAGCGACCAGGGGGTGACGACGTAGCCGTCCGGCTCGAACGTGCGGCCCCGCAGAACGAGGCGCGCCTGGCAAATCTCCGGGTACTTCCAGCCGGGCGGGATGGCGGCGATGAGATCCTGGAAGGTGGCCTCCTGTTCCCGGCGGCCGCTCAGGATCTCGTCGACGCGGTAGAGGCAGTTCAGCTCCTTGGCCCGCTCCTGCAGGTCCTCCAGAAACTGCTCGGCCGTGCGTTCCGAATCGGACGTCGGGTTCATCCTCACACCTCCGTCAGCCGCCGCGCCACACGGCGCCGCGCCCGGTGCGTCCGTCGACCTTCACGGAGAGCGGCTCGGCCGTGCGCACCCACCGGACGTGCTCGGTCTCGAGGACGGCGGGCTCCCCGTCGAGCCACTCCCAGTCGATGCCTCGACCGCCCTCGTGCGGCACCGCGAAATAGCTCACCTGGAAGCTGGAGATGTTGTGGAAGAAGTGCGAGCCCTGGCTCGCTTCGACCCACATGTCCGGCCGGGTGGCCTCCACGATGGCGCGGGCGCCGCTGATCTGGCCCCAGGTCACCGGGATGCCCAGCCACGGATCGGCGCTGCCCCAGCGTCCAAAGCCGATCAGCAGGTACGGCTGCCCCTCGTCGGCCAGCGCCGTGTTGACCTGCTCGAGTTGCTGGGCGATCGCCTTGGTGTGGCGAGTCTCGAAGCTGCCCGGCTTCACGTACACCACGTCCACCAGGCCCGTCACCGCGCCGTTGCCCATGACCTGCTCGGAAGCCAGCAGCACGTTGGGCGCTGCCAGCTCCGCGTCGCTGATGTCCACGGCCTCGTCCGACACCGCCATCGGCCGGACCTGGAGGAAGCCCAGGCGTAGGCTGGCGTCCTCGCCGCGGGGGAACGTCGCCGCGAACTCGATCTCCACGTCGCAGCCCACCCGCTCGCGGCAGGCGGCGAGCAGCGGCCCGAGCAACCTGTTCAGGGGGTACTCCTCCAGCACCAGTAGTGGGGCGAAGTTCACGATGCGCGGCCCGGCGGCGCCGACTCCTGGTGAGAGCCGGTCGGAGTCGGCCAGGTACGTCGAGGCCAGGTGGCGCAGGGTGTTGTCGTACTCGGCGTCCGCCAGGCTGCCGTGCACCAGGTACTCGGTTTCGGCGATCGGATCGAACGGCGGGGGCTTGCCCACGTTCACCGCCCAGAACTCCGTCTGCGTATTCGCGAGGAGGTCGGCCGTCGAGGCGAAGGGGGGTGGGGACTTGGGCCGGGCCGGCGAGTAGGACCAGCAGACTCCGCCGTCCACTATGGTCTTGCCCAGGCCCAACGCCAGTTGGACGACGCCCTCCTCCCGCCGCGCGCTGCCTGACGGGTAGTAGTTGAACGACCGGCCGACCCCCGACAGGTCGGGGTAGAACCGGTCGCCGTGCTGGATCCCGACCACCTCCTGGATCACCACGGCCATCTTCTCTGCATCGGCCGGCTGCCCCGTGGCGCGGCGGTAGGCCTTGGCCGACCGAAAAAACGTGGAGGCGTAGACGAACTTCACCGCCTCCACCAGGCGCCGGAAGCGCGCGCTGCCCTCAGCTTGGTTGTTGGGCGTCATCTTGGTCTCGTAGACGCCGGCGAAGGGACGGTGCAGCGCGTCCTCGAGGAGACTGGACGAGCGGACGGCGAGCGGCACCCGCAGGCCGTCGGTGAGCGTGCGCAGGTCTCCCAGCATCTCCTCGGGAAGGTCCGCTTGCTGGAAGGCGTGCGCGATGCGCTCGTCCGGCAGGTCGGAGTACGCCAGGTCGCCGAGTTGGTTGCGCTCCACGAAGGCGTCGAACACGTCCGTGGCGACGACGATCAGCCGGGGTACCACGACCTCGACGCCCGCGCCCTCCTCCCCGCCGAAGGTCGCCTCGAGGATGTCGCGGGCCAGCACGAGGCCCTGGGCCTTGCCGCCGATGGCGCCAGTGCCGATGCGGGTGAGCGTCGCCCCGGAGCGCAGCAGGTCGCGATCGAACTGCGGCAGGTCGAGCTGGGGCGCCGCCGGAACGGTCACCGCCGCGCCTCCGCCGTGGATCGCACGGCTAGATCCAGCCGCGGTCGCGCGACGCGCGGGCGACGCGGTCCACTGCGATCACGTTGGCTGCCGTGCGCGTGTACA
>JAUVTI010000250.1 GCA_030601605.1 Gemmatimonadales bacterium | reverse complement strand
ACCGGCCTGCTGCGGACCGGCCTGCTGGCGGTCGGCGTGATCGACGGGGTGTGGGTGCTGTTCACCGCGGCGGCGGGGGAGTCGCTGGCGCGCGAGATGTTCCCCGAGAGCCTCGCCGGCTTCGAGGATGCGGTGCGGGGCAGGCTGTTGAGCCCGAGCGTTGCAGCGGCCAGCCTGCGCGGCTACGCCCTGGGGTTCCTGATACTGGGATACCTCACCGTGTTCTACGTGCTGGCCAGGAAGTACTTCGGTGCGTGGCTGCCGGCCGAGGGACCGTACTCGGAGATATTCAACAGCTCCCTCCCGTTCCTGGCCCCGCTCACAGTGAGCCTGGTTGCCGCGTTGACGGAGGAGATCACGTACCGGCTCTTCGGCATCTCACTGTTCAAGAAGTACCTCAAGTCCACCGTCGCCGCGCTGCTGATCCCGGCGGTCATCTGGGCCTTTGCGCACTCCAACTATCCGGTCTTCCCCGTGTACCTGCGCGGCATCGAGCTCACGATCGGCGGGCTCATCTTCGGGATCGGTTTCCTGCGTCTCGGACTGCTCGCCTGCGTGATCGCGCACTTCGTGATCGACGCAGTGATCATCGGCATGCCGCTCTTGTCCTCGGGGAACACCGCGTATGTGATCTCGGGTGCGATCGTGATGGGGATAGCGCTGCTGCCGGCGGTCCTGGGGCTGGCGGCCCGCACCCGTAGTCCGGCCGCGGCTGGCGCGCCGCCGGGGGTCTGAGCGCCGTGCCTGAGCGAGCCTCTACCCTGCTGCGGCGCCTGGAGCGCCTCAAGGACGATTTCGGCGGAGAGGTCCCCGTCCGCAGGCTCGAGCTGCTGCGCGCCCTGAAGCGGCGCCGGCTCGAGAGCGCGGGGCAGGTGCTGCGGCTCCACGAGCTCCTCTGCTTCAGCCGGGCCTATCCCGACGACCCAGCCGTTCTCTCGCAGGTCGAGCGCATGCTCGACGGTTTCGAAGCGCGCGGCGACCTCAGGCGGTTTCGCGCCGCGCTTGCCGATTCGGGGATAGCGGGCACTGCCATCAACTACTCCTTCTTCTGGTTCACGGCCGAGTGGCTGGCTCGCCGCTGGCCGGAGAACCTGACGATCGACTGGCCGCTGTTCGCCAACAAGGAGAGGCTCCAGGAGTTTCTGCACCTGCTGCTGCCCTACAGCGAAACGCTGACCGTGGACGAGCTCGGATTCTCCACGCGCGACTGGATCGCGCTGCTCAAGGGGCCGTCCGAAACCGACGCCGAGTTCCTGATCCGGCGCTTTGCCGCACTCCGGTCCGACAGCTTCGTGCGGGAGGCCTTCTACGAGCTGCTCGACGTACCGGTCCGCATCGCGCCGGGAGGGGACACCCCGTCGCGCACGAAGGCCAGGTACGATGGCCTCCCTGCTGTGTTCCAGACCGGTCCGCTCTCCCGCGGGCGGCCGGACCTGCGGCGGGAGCTGGAGCGGCCGCCCGTCGCGGTGCGGGCGGTATCGCCGCGCGAAGGCCAGCGGCTGGTGGACCTCGCGCGCGAGGCAATGGTCACGCGCAGCCGCGACCTCGACATATTCGTGCACGCGGACAAGCACGATACGCGTCTCGTGGACTGCGGCGGCGGTCTCCAGTTCGCATGCTTTGGGGCCGTTCCCGAGCGACGCCTCATGCTGGACGCGGTATACGGCATGCTCACGCTGAAGAGCGGCGTACCCATGGGTTACGTGCTGGTGAGTACGATCTGTAACTCGGCCGAGGTGGCCTATAACGTTTTCGAGACGTACCGCGGCGGCGAGGCTGCGTACGTGTATGGGCGGGTGTTGGCCACGGTGCGCCATCTGTTCGACGTGGACGCGTTCACCGTGCCCCCCTACCAGCTCGGATACGACAATGACGAGGGGCTGAAGTCGGGAGCCTGGTGGTTCTACTACAAGCTGGGCTTCCGACCGCACGACCCGGATGTGCGCCGCGTGATGCGGGCCGAATTGGCGAAGATGAAACGGCGCCCCGGACACCGCTCGAGCCTGGCCACCCTGAGGGAGCTCGTGCAGTCCAACGTCTTCCTGTACCTGGGCAAGCGGCGCAAGGACGTCCGGGGGCGCA
>JAUVTI010000242.1 GCA_030601605.1 Gemmatimonadales bacterium | reverse complement strand
GTCACCCACCCCCATCTCGTAGATCAGCTGCCCTGCGCAGGCACACTCAGGGTGGACCAGCACCTCCGCCTCGGGGTGCGCCTTGCGCGCGGCGTTCACCGATCGGGCCCGGATGTCCTTGTGCACGTGGCACTCTCCCATCCACACCTCGACGTTGCGCTCGGGGCGGCTGCGGCGCACGTGCGCGCCCAGGAAGAAGTCCGGCAGGAACAGGATGCCGCGGTCCTCGGGGATGGCGTCTATCACCGCCAGCACGTTTCCGCTGGTGCAGCAGTAGTCCAGCTCCGCCTTCACCTCGGCGGTGGTGTTCACGTAGCCGACGGCGACGTAGTCCGGGAATTCCTGCCGCCAGCGTCGCACGTCCTCTGCCGTGATGGAGTCGGCCAGCGAGCATCCGGCCCTGAGGTCGGGCAGCAGCACACGCCTGTCGGGAGAGAGGATGGCGGCGGTCTCCGCCATGAAGTGCACGCCGCAGAACACGATGACGTCCGCTTCGGCGGCCGCGGCCTCGCGGGCCAGCCCCAGCGAGTCGCCCACGAAGTCGGCGACGTCCTGGACCTCCGGGCGCTGGTAGTTGTGCGCGAGCAGGACCGCGCCCTGCCGGGTGGCGAGCGCGCGAATCTCCTCCTGCAGCTCCTCGATCTGTGCAGAGGTGAGCGTGGTCTCTTCGATGACCGGGAGGGAAAGTGACATCTGGTGCTACACCTTCCTTGCGTCACGTCCGTGCCTGGGCGTCCCGACCGCGCGACCGACGGCCGGATTCGCAGCTTACTCCCGGCGGGTCCGGGGGTCAAGCCGCACCGTTTGGCAGCGGGCAGCGCCGCCATTAGCTTCGGACGACTCACCCGGGGAGGCCCATGGAGTCCTTCGGCTGGTTTTCCATCCTGCCGCCGATCATCGCGATCGGTCTCGCCATCAAGACGAAGCAGGTCTACCTGTCGCTCGCGCTGTTCGTCTGGCTGGGCTGGACCATCATGAACGGCTGGAACCCGGTTGCGGGGCTCATCAGCTCGCTGGACGTCTACGTCGAGTCCGTAACGGACGCCGACAACATGCGGGTGCTGATGTTCAGCGTGCTGATCGGATCCATGATCACCCTCACCCAGTCCTCCGGCGGCATGGAGGGGTTCGTGAACGCCATAGAGCGCCTCGGGCTCGCCCGCTCCAAGCGCTCGGTGGGCTTGCTGACGGCCGGCGTGAGCATGGCCGTCTTCCTCGAGTCCAACTTCGGGCTCCTCGTCTCCGGCTCCGTGGCGCGGCCGCTGTACGACAAGTTCCGCATCTCCCGCGAGAAGCTGGCCTACGTCATTGACGCCACCTGCTCTCCCAAGTGCATCCTGATAGGCAGCCTGTTGCCGCTGAACGCGTGGGGGGCGTACGTAGCGGCGCTGCTGGTGGCGCAGGGCGTCGAGCGCCCCGCCACGCTACTCATCGCCGCGGTGCCGCTCAACTTCTACAGCGTGTTCGCCCTGGCCCTGGCGCTGGTCGTGATCCTGACGGGATGGAACATCGGGCCGATGAGGGAGGCCGAGCGCCGCGTCGAGGAGGAGGGGAAGCTGCTCCGGGACGGCGCCAAGCCGATGGTGTCAGTGGAGGTGTCGTCGGAGCGGGCCAAGGCGGGAGTGCCCAGGCGCGCGGTCAACATGGTCATGCCGATCGCCACGATGGTGCTGACGGTTCCCGCCGTCCTGTGGATCACCGGTGACGGCGACCTCTCGGCCGGGAGTGGATCGCAGGCGGTCCTGTGGGGCGTGATCGTGGGAGTGCTGTTGGCGGTGGTCTCCTACCGGCTCCAGGGCATCATGACCATCGAGGAGTCCACGCAGGAGATCATCAAGGGCATCCAGGGGCTCGTGCCGCTGGTGATCGTGCTCTCGCTGGCGTTCACGATCGGGGCGACCACACGGGCGCTGGGCACGGGCGTGTTCGTGGCCCAGGCTGCGCAGGCCACGCTCAATCCGGGGTTCATCCCCGCCCTGGTGTTCCTGCTGGCCTGCTTCATCGCATTCTCGACCGGCACTTCGTGGGGCACCTTCGCCATCATGATCCCGATCGTGATCCCGATGGTGGAGCTGCTCGACGTGCACCCGGCGCTGATGCTGGGCGCCGCGCTGGGCGGCGGTATCTTCGGCGACCACTGCTCGCCGATCTCGGACACCACGATCGTGGCTTCGATGGCCTCCGCCACCGACCACATCGACCACGTGCGCACACAGCTACCGTACGCGATGCTCGCGGCGAGCGCGGCCACAGTGCTGTTCCTGGTCGTGGGGTTCGTGCTGTAGGGGAAAGCTCGTCCGCGGCGCCCTATCCGGTGACTCGCGTTCTCGCGTGGTACACCGACCAGGCGAACCAGTACAGCGTGTACGCGTCCGCCACCGGATCGAGGCGCGCTCCCGTCAGCGGGCCGGCTATCGCCTCGCCGTTGCTGTTCCACTCCGCCCCGGTGAGCTCGTCCGTGAAAGTGGGCAGATCGGGATCCGCCAGCGCGAAGCGCAGGGTGAGCGGGGCGGCGCCGGG
>JAUVTI010000034.1 GCA_030601605.1 Gemmatimonadales bacterium | reverse complement strand
CGGCGACACGGGCCAGACGACCAAGCTGCTCGAGGCGGAGCGGCCGCTGGTGGTCGTGCCGCTCAACCCGGGCAAGAACCTCACTGTGACCTGTGAAGTGGTGGCCATGAACCACCTGCTGCGCTACAGCGGAGTGGACTCGGCGCAGCAGTTCAACGATCGCCTCATTCAGCGGATGGCCAAGCAGGCCGAGCTCCGCGAGTACCTGTCCGAAGATTATGAGTGAGCCGCTGCAGGGCGTCGTAGTGACACACGGGGGCGTGGCGCAGGCACTCGTCGAAGCCGTGAAGGGGATCACGGGAGACAACGGGGGACTGGTCGCCGTCACGAACATCGGCTGCAGTCCGGAGGCGTTGCTCGACCGGTTGGACACTGCGGTCGGCACCAGGCGCGTGCTGGTGTTCACCGACATGCCGGCGGGAAGCTGCTTCCAGGCCGCGCTCAAGGAGCAGCACGGCAGGGAGAACCTGGCCGTCGTGACGGGAGTCAACCTCCCGATGCTGCTCGACTTCGTCTACCACCGCGACCTCTCGCCGGGCGAGGCAGCCGAGCGCGCGATGTCGTCAGGCAACCGGGGCATCCGCAGTCTGTAGACCATGAGCGTCGTGCTCGTGCGCGTCGATGATCGACTGATCCACGGACAGATCGTAGTGGGTTGGGTGCAGGCGTTGGGGGTGAAGCGCATCGTGCTCGTGGACGACGCGGTGAGCGGCAACGAGTGGGAGCGTGAGCTCTACACCCTGAGTGTGCCGCCCGGCCTGCAGGTTGAGTTTGCTTCGGTGGCGGAGGCGACGGAAATGATGGCCGAGTGGATGCAGGGCCCCGACCGGACGATCGTGCTCGTGGGCAACGTGGAGGCCATCGTTGAGCTGTGCAATGGCACGGACCAGATCGAGAAGGTGAATGTGGGAGGATTGCACGATGCCACCGGTCGCACGCAGCGCCTGCCGTACGTCTACCTCTCCGACGACGAGGCGGCCGGGCTCCGCGCGCTGGGTGAGAACGGTGTCGAGGTGACCGCGCAGGACGTGCCGACGGCGCGCCCCGTGGCGCTGCGCGGGTTCACGTGATGGAGAGCTGGGTCTGGCTCCTGTTGTGGGGCACGGTCGTCGGGCTCGATCTCGTGAGCGTGGGGCAGGTGATGTTTGCGCGCCCACTCGTTGCGGGGACGGTGGCCGGAATGATCGTGGGCGACCCGATCGCAGGCGGTACCGTGGGCGTTGTGCTCGAGCTGTTTGCCCTCGACGTCATGCCGGTGGGGGCGGTGCGCTATCCCGACTACGGGATCGGAGCCGTGGCCGCTGCTGCGACGGCGGCCGGGGCGCCGGGTGCGTTGGGAACGGGGGTCGCCGTCTGCGTTGGGCTCGGCGTTGCCTACCTCGGCGAGGTGGGTATCCGGATGGTCCGGAGCCGCAACACGGAGGACATGCGGCGCAATCGCGCCGCGTTGGAGGAAGGTGACGAGAGCGTCGTGATAGCCACGCACCTACGCGGCCTGCTGCGAGACACACTGCGATCGGTGGCGGTCACGGCGGCCGGTCTACTGCTCGCGGCCGCAGCGTATCGCTGGTCGCCGGTCACGGTGAGAGGCGCCGTACTCGTCACGATCGTGCTTGTGGGTGCGGCGATCGGGGCTGCGGCGGCCGGCGGCATGCGTCTCAGCGGCCGCGGGCTCGCGCTGCGCTGGTTCGGGCTCGGGGTGGCGGCGGGCGTCGTGGTGGTGGTGATGCTGTAATGCGCACCCTGTTCAGGACCTGGCTCAGGACGCTCGTGGTTCAGGCTTCGTGGAACTACGACCGGATGATCGGCGTGGGGAGCGCATACGCGAGCATTCCGCTGTTGCGCGGGCTGCCGAAGGAGCGACACCGGGAGGCCATGGCGCGCGCCGCGCAGTTCTTCAATGCCCATCCCTACATGGCCGGGATGGAAGTCGGCGCAGTGGCGCGCGCGGAGTACGAGGGCCTGCCCGACGAGCAGATCCGACGCATGCGGCACGCGCTGATCGGGCCGTTGGGCTCGGTGGGGGACCGACTGATCTGGGCGGGGGTTCTCCCCGCGGCGGTCGGAGTGGGGCTCACCGTGACGGTGCTGGCGTCGCCGCTCGCGGGCGTGCTCTGTTTCCTCGTGCTGTACAACCTCGCACACTTCGCGGTGCGTGGTTGGGCGCTGCGCGCCGGGTGGCGCGGCGGCCACTCGGTGGCGCGGGAGCTGACCGCGCGCGGCGTGCAGATCGGACTCAAGCTACTCGGGCCGATAGCGGCGTTCTCGGTGGGGCTCGCTCTTCCCGTGGTGGCAGACTGGCTCGCCAGCGACTTCCAGACGCGGCTGCGGTTCAGCATCGCGTCCATCGCCGTCCTCGGCGTAGCGCTCTCGCGCTGGATCGTGCCGAGCTTCGGTGGCCTGCGCTTCGGCCTGGTCGCGGCGGCGTTCGGCCTGCTGGCTGGGTGGTTGTGGTAGTGGCCGAGCAGAGCACGACGATTCAGAACCGGCTCGGGCTCCACGCGCGACCGGCTGCGGAGCTCGTGAAGGTGGCGGGGAGGTTCCGGTCGGAGATCTCGATCGGGAAGGACGGTTTGTGGGTGAATGCCAAGAGCATCCTGGGCGTGATGACCCTGGCGGCCGAGCGCGGCAGCGAGGTGACGGTGCGCACCGAGGGTGAGGATGCGCGCGAGGCCCTCGCCGCGCTGATCGCGCTCCTGAGCAGGGATTTCGCCGACGAGTATCTGCTGGAAGAGGAGATCGGGGAATGAGCGACCCGCGCGTGCTGCAGGGTGTCGGGGTCTCGCCGGGGCTGGCCATCGGCCCGGTTCGGGTGATAGTGGCGGACCTCCCCACCGTGACCAGGCGCGTGGTGGCGCCGGGACAGGTGGACGGGGAGATCGAGCGCCTGCACGCGTCGGTGGCGGCGGTCAAGGAGCTCATGCAGGACCTGCGTGAGCGGACGCTGCAACGAGCGGGCCGCGAAGAGGCGAAGATCTTCGACGCTCAGATAATGATGCTCGAGGACCGGGATTTCCTCGGCGAGGTCGAGACGCTCATCCGCGACAACCAGCTCAGCGCCGAGCGGGCGTTCGAGTTCAAGACGCTCGAGATGAGGGCGCTCTGGTCACAGTCGTCCAGCTTCATGCTGCGGCAGCGTGTGGCGGACCTGGCCGGAATCCAGGTCCCCGTGCTCAGCCACCTGGTGGGCAAGTCGGTCACCGCCACGCTGCATGACCCCGGAGGCCGGCCGGCGATCGTGTTCACGCGGGAGCTCTCGCCAGGCCTCACGGTGCAACTCGAGCGAGAGCAGGTGGCCGGCTTCGGGAGCGTGGAGGGCACGCGCACGGCGCACGCCGCCATCCTGGCCCGCAGCCTCGGCATCCCGTGTGTGATGGGTCTGGTGGAAGGGCTGGATCGCCTCGAGGACGGGATGGAAGTGATCCTCGACGGCATGCACGGCATTGTGATCCTCGAACCCACCGCCGAGGAGGTGGAGGAGGCGCGGGAGTGGGAGGGCTTCCGCCGCATGCTCGCCGGCGAGATGGAAACTGCGGTGGGGCAGCCGGCCGAGTCCAAGGACGGCGTGGCCGTTGCGCTGCGCAGCAACGTGGACCTTCCCGAGGAGCTGGAAGTGGCGTTGGAGCACGGTGCTGAGGGGGTGGGGCTGCTGCGCACCGAGTTCCTCGTGCTGGGGCGCACCGACCTGCCGACCGAGCTGGAGCAGGCCGAGTTCTTCACCAAGGTCGCGAAAGCCTTCAGCGGACACCCGGTGATCATCCGCAGCTACGATCTGGGAGGGGACAAGTTCCCCGCGGCGTTCCGGACCGCACCCGAGGCGAACCCCTTCCTGGGGTGGCGCGCCATACGGGTGTGCCTGGATCACCCGGAGATCTTTCGACCGCAGATCCGCGCGCTGCTGCGCGCCCGTCCCCACGGCGACGTCAAGTTGATGCTGCCCATGATCACGGCGGTCGATGAGATCGACTGCACCCGGGAGATGGTGACCGCCGCGGCGCGCGAGCTCCAGAGCGAGGGCGTGGATGCGGCCGACGACATCCCGATCGGCGCGATGATCGAGACGCCCGCCGCAGCGATGATGGCCGAGCAGATCGCGCAGCGCAGCGCCTTCCTGAGCATCGGCACGAATGACCTCACGCAATACACCCTGGCGGTTGACCGCGGCAACGCGCGCTTGGCGGGCCGTTTCACCCCGCACCACCCGGCCGTGATCCAGTTGCTCAAGCGTGTGGTGGATGCCGGCCGGGCGGCGGACGTGGAGACCAGCGTGTGCGGCGAAATGGCCTCCGATCCGCGGTCGGCGTCCCTGCTGCTGGGGCTCGGGTGCAGGGTGGTGAGCGTATCCCCGCCGTCCGTGCCACTCGTGCGGTGGCTGGTGCGCCAGGTGGACGTGAGCGGGGCGGAGCGGGCGGCGGCCGGAGCCCTCCAGGCGGCCACGACCGCCGAGGTCGATGCGGTGCTCGAGGAGGAGATTGCCAAATACGTGGACCTCAACCTGCTGCGTGCCGGCCGGTTGCCCGGGGTGAGTAGCTCGGCTAGCTTCAAAGGCTAGCGAGCGATCCTCGATAATTCGGAGTGGCATGACCTCCCAGCGCTATATCTTTTCGTCGGAATCGGTGACCGAGGGTCACCCCGACAAGATGGCCGACCAGATTTCCGACGCCGTCCTCGACGCGATCCTGGCGGACGACCCCAATGGTCGCGTGGCATGCGAGACGCTGATCACGACCGGCGTGGTCGTCGTGGCCGGCGAGATCACCACGAACGTCTACGTCAACATTCCGGGGATAGTGCGGGAAACCGTGCGCTCCATCGGTTACGTGGACGGCTCGCACGGCTTCGACGCCGACACCTGCGCGGTGTTTGCTGCGCTCGACCCCCAGTCCCCGGACATTGCGATGGGCGTGGACACGGGCGGCGCCGGCGACCAGGGGCTCATGTTCGGCTACGCCTGCGACGAGACCCCCGAGCTGATGCCCCTTCCCATCATGATGGCGCACCGGCTGACCCACAGGCTGGCCGAGGTGCGGCGCGCGGGTGAGCTGAACTGGCTGCGCCCGGACGGGAAGTCCCAGGTGGCAGTGAAATACGCCGATGGACGGCCCGTGGGGCTCAAGTCGGTGGTCGTCTCCACTCAGCACTCCGACGAGGTGCAGAACGCCGCCATCGAGGAGGGCGTTCGCGAGTGCGTGATCAGGCCCGTGCTGGCACAGTACGAGCTGGATACCACCGGCGTGGGGTTCTGCCTCGATCCCACCGGACGCTTCGTCGTGGGCGGCCCGCAGGGCGACGCGGGCCTCACCGGCCGCAAGATCATTGTGGACACGTACGGCGGTGCGGCGCGCCACGGCGGCGGGGCGTTCAGCGGCAAGGACCCCTCGAAGGTGGACCGGTCCGCCACCTATGCGGCGCGCTGGGTGGCCAAGAACATCGTGGC
Source organism: Gemmatimonadales bacterium (assembly GCA_030601605.1). Taxonomy (GTDB): domain Bacteria; phylum Gemmatimonadota; class Gemmatimonadetes; order Gemmatimonadales; family GWC2-71-9; genus WVYX01. Next base: position 9,113 of record JAUVTI010000034.1, on the reverse strand, counting down.
GGCCGGGCTCGCCACCCGCTGTGAGGTGCAGCTCGCCTACGCCATCGGCGTTGCGGAGCCGCTCTCGGTGATGGTGGACACCTTCGGGACCGGCAAAGTGTCGGACGAGGCTCTCGAGGGCGCGGTGCACGAGGTGTTCGACCTCACTCCGCGCGGGATTCTCGACTCGCTCGATCTCCTGAATCCCATCTACCGCGCGACGGCTGCGTACGGCCATTTCGGGCGCAAGCCCGAGGAGGTCGAGGTTGGCGGCCGCCGCGTGAGGCTCTTCACCTGGGAGGACCCGAGCCGGAGCTCGGACCTCCGCGAGGCCGTCCGCAACGTGGCCTAGGATTGGGCTTCAAGCGACCACACAATAACCTACGGAAGACAGATGACGGCTGTGAATACACGGAAGGCCGACGCGGCCTACGACATCAAGGACATCAACCTGGCCGATGAGGGTGGCCGCCGCACCGAGTGGGCGGAGCAGTTCATGCCGGTGTTGCGGCAGATCAAGGCGCGGTTCGAGAAGGAGCGCCCGCTCGAGGGCAAGAAGCTCTCGGCGTGCCTGCACGTAACCACCGAGACGGCCAACCTCGCGATCACGCTCAAGGCGGGCGGGGCAGATGTGGCGCTGTGCGCGTCCAACCCGCTCTCGACACAGGACGACGTTGCCGCGCACCTGGTGAAGGACCACGGGATCAAGGTGTTCGCGATCACCGGCGAGGACAACGAGTCGTACTACTTGCACATCAAGGCCTGCCTGGAGCACGCGCCGGACATCACGATGGACGACGGGGCCGACTTGGTCAGCGCGGTGCACATGATCGCTCTGGATCGGGTGGACGATCTCCCGGTGCCGGTGCGAGACTGGGCCAATGGCCTGAGCGCGGCCGAGCGCAAGCAGCTGGTCGATGGCATGATCGGCTCGACCGAGGAGACAACGACCGGCGTGATCCGACTCAAGGCAATGGCTGACGAGGGCGTGCTGCAGTTCCCGGTCATCGCGGTCAACGATTCGCAGACCAAGCACTTCTTCGACAACCGGTACGGCACGGGGCAGTCCACCCTCGACGGTATTCTGCGTGCGACGAACATCCTGATTGCCGGATCCACGATCGTGGTGGGCGGCTACGGCTGGTGCGGGCGCGGCTTTGCGATGCGCGCGCGCGGTGCCGGCGCCGACGTGATCGTGACCGAGGTTGATCCGCTGCGGGCGCTCGAGGCGCGCATGGACGGCTACCGTGTGATGCCCATGGCCGAGGCGGCCAAGGTGGGCGACGTCTTCGTGACCCTGACCGGCAACACGACCGTGGTCGGGCTCGAGCACATGAAGCTCATGAAGGACGGCGCCATCATCGCCAACGCGGGACACTTCAACGTCGAGCTGGAGCTCGAAGCGCTGCCGAAGGTGGCCAAGGGCCCGCGCCGGGTGCGGGAGTTCGTGGACGAGTGGATCCTGGACGGCAAGCGCCTGTACGTGCTCGGCGAGGGAAGGCTGATCAACCTCGCGGCGGCCGAGGGACATCCCGCCAGCGTGATGGACATGTCGTTCGCCAACCAGGCTCTGGCGGCCGAGATCCTTGCCAAGGACCGGGGCGAGCTCTCGAATGCGGTGCATCGCATTCCGCCCGAAGTGGACCAGGACGTAGCGCAGCTCAAGCTCGACTCGCTCGGCGTCACGATCGACACGCTGACCGGCAAGCAGGAGAAGTACCTGGCGTCCTGGGACGAGGGCACCTGAGCGACCGATGATCGAGGTGAAGGTGGCGCACCTCGGGCTCGACCGGGCGACCAACACACCGGTCGTGATCCTGCAGGAGAAGGAAGGCGAGCGCGTGCTGCCGATCTGGATCGGCCCGGCCGAGGCCAGCGCCATCGCGATGGAGCTGGCGGGAGTGAAGTTCTCCCGGCCGCTCACACACGATCTCGTCAAGCAGATCGTGGTCGGCCTGGGGGCGGATCTCCAGCGCGTCGGCATCAGCCAGGTGAAGGAGAACACCTACTACGCCGAGTTGCACCTGCACCGCGACGACCACGTGATCCAGATCGACGCGCGGCCGTCCGACTCGATTGCCGTGGCGCTGCGGCTCAAGGCTCCGATCTTCACCCAGGAAGGCCTGTTGGAGCTGACTTCCATCGACACGGTGGAGCCCATGTTGCCTGACACGGACGCAATGGACCCCGAGTCGCTCAAGTCGTATCTGGAGAACCTGGACCCCGAAGATTTCGGCAAGTTCACTCCGTAGCGGATTACTGATCGGGCTCGCGGCCCTGAGTCTCGCTGCACCACTCGAGGCTCAGGGCTTTCGCATGCGTGGCCGGGTCGTGCACGTGAGGGGCGCCGACTCCACGGCTGTGGCGGGGGAGTGGGCCGTGTTGCACCGCGTCGGGCTGGCAAGTGGAGAGCCGATCGACTCGGTGCCGACCGATCGCCGCGGCAGATACGTGGTGTCGGCTCCGGAGCGTGACACGCTGGCGACGTATCTCGTGAGCGCGCGGTACCTTGGCATAGCGTACTTCACCGAGGCGTTTTCGGGCGTGATGGAGCTGCCCGACTCGTTTTCCACGCTCGCGGTGTACGACACGTCCTCCACCGCTCCGGTAGAGCTGCTCGAGCGGCACGTGATAATCCGCCCGCCCGCTTCCGATGGTACGCGCCGCATGGTGGAGCTCGTGGTTCTCGTGAACCACGGCCACCAGACGCGCATCGCCGCCGACACCGCGCGGCCGGTGTGGCAGCTCGAGCTCCCGGCTGGGGCAACCGGGCTGGAGTTCGGCGCCGGTGACGTGAGCGAGATGGCGCTCTCGTTCGAGGACGGTCGGTTGCAGCTGGCGGCTCCGCTCCCGCCGGGCGAGCGACAGCTGTTGGTCGGCTACCTCATCCCGTCCAGCGTGCGCGATCTGACCATTCCCGTGGACCAACCGGTCACGCGGTTCCACGTGCTCCTGGAGGACTCTGCCGCCGTGGCGGAGGGGGCCGTCTCGCCCCGCGGGTGGGAGGATCTGGAGGGCATTGCGTTCCGCCGCTATACGGGCGACAGCCTGCCAGCAGGCGCGTCGGTCGTGGTGCGGTTCCCGGAGCCCGCCGGGGCGCGTGCGGATCTCGTGTTATGGCTGATCGTCCCGGCGGTGGCCCTGGTTTTGGGGGTCACACTCGTCCGGTGGCTGCGCCGCACACCGGCGAACCAGCATGCGCCTGACGATCCGGGATCCCTGGCAGCCGAGATAGCCGCGCTGGACGCACAGTACGCCGGGCGCGAGGACCAGACCTACCGCCGGCGCCGCGCGGAGCTCAAGGCGCGGCTCACGGTGGCGCTGGACAGAGAAAAGGGGCGGGGGTAGACGCGACAGGCCCCCGCGGTTATCAGTAAGAAGTTCACAATGAACGTGGAGGCGGAAGCCGGTGCGAGACCGGCGCGGCCCCGCCACTGTAACGGGCGTTCAGGTCGGCTCAGCAGCCACTGGGTAACTGGGAAGGCGAGCCGACAGCCCGAAGCCAGGAGACGCCACGCGTTCGCTCCACCATGGACAATCCCTCGCGGGGGGGAAGGTGGCAACGCGAAAGCACCAGAATCTGATTAGCGTCCGCGCACTCCCTTCCGGTTCGGAAGGAGTGAGCGGTCTTGTGTAGAGTCACCAGGCTAGCGCTGACGATAGCGGCGTTGGGGCTCTCCTGCGCGGCGCCCGAGCGCGCGCAGGACGGCCCGCTCGTGGACGACGCCGGCCGTGTCCTGGCTTTCGAGCATTCGCCCCGGCGAATCGTCTCGCTGTCTCCCGCCACAACCGAACTGCTCTTCGCGCTGGGCGCGGGAGATCGTGTCGTGGGCCGCACGCGCTGGTGTGTGGACCCGCCGGAGGCGGAACAGGTCACCAGCGTCGGAGACGGGCTCAATCCCAGTATCGAGCTCGTCGTGGCGCAGCGTCCCGAGCTGGTGCTGTTCTACCACTCACCGATGAACGACGGCGCGATTGCCCAGCTGGAGCGGCTGGGGATCGCGTCGGCGAGCGTGAAACTGGACGGCCTGGCAGATCTCAGGCGAGCTGCGATCCTGATGGGCCGCGTCACCGGAGACAGCGTCCGGGCCGACTCGATCGTGCGGGCGTTCGAGCAAGACCTCGATGCGGCGGCGGCGCCTGAATCCCTCGAGGGGCCGACCGTGCTGCTGCTGGCGTGGGACAACCCGCCCATCGTGATCGGCGCGACCAGTTTCCTGAGCGAGGTCGTAACGCTCGCCGGGGGCCGCAACGCCTTCGCCGATCTGGACCAGCCGTCGGCAATGGTGAGCATCGAGGCTATCGCCGCGCGCGATCCGGACGTCGTGTTGTTGGCGGGAGGGAGCGAGGATCCCGATTGGGCCCGGCGTCCGGAGTGGCAGGTAGTGCGTGCGGTCGCGGAGCGCAGAATGGTGTCGGCATCCGGCACCGAGTTCTCGCACCCCTCGTTCCGCGCGGCCCGCGCCGTGGCTCAGCTACGCGCCGCCCTGCACGAGGAGAAGTGGTGAGGCGCTGGCTCCCGCTTTTGGCAGCCGCGGCCGCCGCGCTCGTGTTGGGACTCGTGGTTGGTCCCGCCTCGCTCGGGCTGGGAGCGGTGTGGGATGCCGTGTGGGGCAGGGGCGACGAGACCGCACAGTCCATCGTGCGGGGCCTCCGGCTGCCCCGGGTGCTGCTCGCCTTTCTCGTCGGTGGGAGCCTCTCGGTCACGGGCGCCACGCTGCAGGCGGTCGTGCGAAACCCGCTGGCCGATCCCTATCTGCTGGGGCTGTCGGGGGGTGCAGGCCTCGGCGCCGTGGCCGCGATCGCGCTCGGCGTGGGCGGCGCGTGGGCCGTGCCGCTCGCCGCTCTGCTCGGAGCGCTGCTCGCGATAGTGCTGGTGTATCGCATTGCGCTCGTTGCCGGCGGCCTCCTGGACGCGCGCGTTCTCCTGCTCGCCGGTGTAGTGGTTGGAGCCTTCGCTGCCTCACTCATGGGCGCGATCATGGCGCTCTCCCCGGCGCGCGAGGTACGCAACGCGCTGCTTTGGTTGCTGGGAAGCTTCGACGGCGCTTCCTGGCAGGCGCTCACTATCTTTGGGGCGTACGCCCTGCTGCCACTTGCCGCACTCTACGCGATGGCCCGTCCCATGGATCTCCTCGCGCTCGGTGAGGAGCCGGCTCAGTTCCTGGGGGCCGACGTGGAGCGCACCAAGCGCCGACTGTATCTCGCCGCCTCGGTGCTCACTGCAGTTGCGGTATCGGTATCCGGGATCATCGGCTTCGTCGGTCTCGTAGTGCCCCACGCCGTTCGCATCCTGTGGGGACACACGCACCAGCAGCTCCTCCCCAGCGCATTCCTTCTCGGCGGCACCCTGGTGGTCGTGGCCGACGCGGCCGCCCGCACGGCGTTCGCGCCTCTGGAGATGCCCGTGGGCGTGGTTACGGCGCTGGTGGGCGTACCCGTCTTCGTGTGGCTGGTGCGGCGATGGGCGAGCTGATCTTCGAAGCGCGCGGCGCGTGCTACCGCTATCCGGGCGCCGGCGCGGATGCGGTATCCGACGTGGACATCGAAGTCGCCGCCGGCGAGCTCGTCGCGATCGTGGGTCCCAACGGGAGCGGCAAGACGACCCTGGCCAGGCTCCTGTTGGGAGTGATCGTGCCCTCCGGGGGGGCGGTGTTGGCCGCCGGCCGCCCCGCCGCCGCGTGGACGCGGCGCGAGCTGGCCCGGCGAGTGGGAGTAGTTGCGCAGCGTGAGGAGCCGGTGTTCCCGCTGCGGGTGCACCAGGCGGTCCTGTTTGGGCGCTACGCGCATCTCGGTCCACTTGGGGCTCCGGGACCGCGCGACATCGAGGCGGTCGAGCGCGCGCTCGAACGGTGCGACGTCGGGCACCTGCGCGGTCGCTGGGTTGCGACGCTCTCGGGCGGCGAGTGGCAGCGCGTACGGATAGCGCGGGCGCTTGCGCAGGAGCCCGATGCGTTGGTGCTGGACGAAGCTACGGCGAGCCTCGACGTACGCCACGAGATGGAGGTATTCGAGTTGGTGGCGGCCCTGGTTCGCGACGAGGGGCTGGCGGCCGTCCTCGTGACCCATCACGTAAATCTCGCGGCCCGCTTCGCTCATCGAGTGGTGGTGATGGACGGCGGTGAAGCCCGTGCGCAGGGGCCGCCCCAGGAAGTGCTGCGCCGCGACGTGCTGGAGCAAGTGTTCGGTTGGCCGGTGGAAATTTCAACATGGCGCGGAGCGCCGCAGTTCGTGCCGCTGAGAAGAGGAGAGCGTGGGGATGAGAGCAGCGCCTAGCCGGGCAGTGCAGATCCTGTTGATTGGCGTGGCCCTGGGGGGCCTGTCCGGGCTCCAGGCGCAGGAGCCCGCCGACACGACCCGGCTCGACCCTGTGGTCGTGACGGCGACGCGGGTTCCGACACCGCAAGCGTCGGTCACGGCCACGGTCACCGTGCTGGACGGCGCCGCACTCGAGGCGCAGGGCATCCGCATGATCGGTGACGCGTTGCGCAATGTGCCCGGGCTCGACGTAGTCCAGAGCGGGTCCTACGGCGGGCTCACCTCGGTGTTCGTGCGCGGGGGCGAGAGCGACTACGTGAAGGTCCTGATCGACGGCGTACCCGTGAACGAGCCCGGCGGTGCATTCGACTTCTCCACGCTCAGCATCGAGAATGTGGAGCGCATCGAGATAGTGCGCGGGCCGGTGAGCGTGATGTACGGGTCGGACGCAATTGCCGGTGTCGTGCAGATATTCACGCGGCGCGGTGAGGGGAGGACGGAGGGCGTGGCCGCCGCCCGGGGTGGAACGTACGGCTCGTTCGACTGGAATGCATCGGCCCAGGGCGGCACCGATCGGGTGCGCTACTCGGCCGCCGTCGCCCGCACCGCCACCGACGGGATCTACGAGTTCAACAGCGACTACGCGCACCTCGTGTTCAGCGGTCTGCTGCGCCTCACCCCCGATGCGCGCACCGATGCCCAACTCGCAGTGCGTTACGCGGACAACGACTATCACTTTCCGACCGACGGTAGCGGCCAGGTCGTGGACCGCAACTCGTTCCAGCAACAGGACCGGCTCACCGCTTCGCTCGACGCCGGCCGGTACTTCTCCAACGCCGTGCAGGGGCGCCTGTTGCTGGCGTTCAACCGTACTGACGGCGGGATCAACGATCTGCCCGACGGGCCGGCCGACACGCTGTCGTTCTTCGGGTTCGTGAGCGACCGGGTCGTGACGAGATCGAGCGCAGGCGCCCTGGCCAACTTCTACGCGATTCCAATGTCCGTCCTGACGCTCGGCGCAGAGTTCGAACACGAGTCGGAGGATGGCACCAGCGAGTCACTCAGCCAGTTCGGCAGCTCGAGCAATGAGTTCAGCGCCACGCGGAACAACCTGGGCTACTACGGCGAGATCCAGGCGGCCCCGGCGACGGGCCTCACGGTAACGCTGGGAGGGCGGATCGACGACAACCAGCAGTTCGGTACGTTCTTCACCTACCGGGGCGGCATTACGTACGGATTACGGACCGGAACGCATTTGCGGGCGGCAATCGGGACCGCGTTCAAGGAGCCCACGTTCTTCGAGAACTTCGCCGACGATCCGTTCGCAAAGGGTAACCCCGACCTCGATCCCGAACGGACCAACAGCTGGGAGCTGGGCGTGGAGCAGTGGTTGTGGGGCGACCGCGTCGCGTTGGGCGTGACCTACTTCGACCAGCGATTCGAGGATCTGATCCAGTACACGGCGCTGCCGCCCGAGCCCGACGCGCCGAACTTCTTCCACGTCGCGGCGGCTGACGCGTCTGGAATAGAGGCCACGGTGAGCCTATACTCGCCGGCGGGCGTCACGCTGCGCGGCAGCTACGCCTACCTCCACACCGAGGTCGTGGACGCCGGGTTCGACGGGGGGGGAGGCCTCGCGCCGGGAGAGCCGCTGCCGCGGCGGCCCGCCCACCGGCTCACGGCCGACCTGGCGTGGCGCTTCGTGGACCGCGCCTACGCCGGGCTGAACGTGCTCTACGTGGGGGATCGCGACGATCGCGATTTCTCGACGTTCCCCGCTACGACGGTAGTGCTGCCGAGCTACTGGCGGCTCGACCTCGCCGGAGAGCTCGACGTGCTGAGGCTGCCGGCGCCGCGACCCAGCTTCACGGCCACCCTGCGCATAGAGAACCTCCTCGACGCGAGCTATCAGGAGGTGTTCGGCTTCCCGGCGCCGGGAAGGCGGATTCTGCTGGGTGGGCGGGTGCGGTTCTAGCGGACCAGCACGCCCTTATCTTTGAACGATGCCTCTCGTCACGACGCCGGCTTTGGTGCTCCACACATTCCCTTATGGGGAGACGTCCAAGATCGCGCGGCTCCTAACCCCCGATCACGGGGTGCAGAGCGTGATTGCCAAGGGCGCGCTCCGGCCCAGGAGCAAGTTTGGCGCGCGCCTCCAGGTGCTGAGCGATGGAACCGCACAACTGTATCTCAAGGTCAACCGCGATCTCCATACGCTGGCAGAGTTCGAAGTCACCAAGCTGCGGGCGGAGCTGGCCCAGGACGTGGCGCGCTTCGCCGCGGGAGCCGCTCTCGCCGAGCTCATCATGCGATCGGCTCCGGCGGAGCCCCACCCCGAGATCTACGATTGCGCGGTGGCTCAGCTGGACCGCCTGGTCCAGGTGCAGGAGGATGGCCGGGACGCCGCAGCGCTGGCCGCACTGTGGGCGGTCGTCGGGGCGCTCGGCTTCGCTCCCAGCCTGGACGCGTGCGCGCGCGACGGAAGCGAGCTCCCGGACGGGCGTGTGGCCTTCTCGGTCAGCGACGGCGGCTTCCTGTGCAAGGCATGCGCGCGGGGCGGGGCGACCACGAGCCTCGACGCATCGGACCGCTCGGTGCTGGAGCGCCTGGTGGCGGCGCATGGTGAGCCGGTTGGCGAGCTGTCGGTGAGGCACGCCGAAGCGCACCGGCGCCTGCTGCTGCGGTTCGTGGAGCGGCACGTGGCCGAGGGCCGTGAGTTGAGGGCGCTGGCCTTCTGGCAGGAGCTCTCGTGAGCCGCCACGTAGTCATCGGCACCGCGGGCCACGTGGATCACGGCAAGACGGCCTTGGTGAAGGCCCTCACCGGCACTGACACCGATCGCTGGGCCGAGGAGAAGCGGCGCGGCATCACCATCG
>JAUVTI010000083.1 GCA_030601605.1 Gemmatimonadales bacterium | reverse complement strand
GCTCCTTACGCCCAGCGCCGGCCCCGGCGGGTGGGGGACGTGCGCAGGCGGCGCGGGTGACGCTAACAAAGTGATTGGAAGCGGATCAAGGTCTTTGGCACGGGACACCGGGTGCGCTCTCGGCACCCGCCATCCCAGGGGGACTACTGGATCAAGGTCATCGTGAAGCCCGCGGCCAGCGGGATGCGCAGATTGTCATCCAGCGGCACCGGCAGCAGCTCCACCACCGTCGCCATCGCCGCCCCCGCCACCGCCTGCTTGAGACTCAGCTCGGGAATGACCCACCCCACCACCAGGCAGACCAGGAAACAGGCAAGACTCCCCTCCAGCGTCTTGCCAAAGATGGGGATGCGACCGATCGACTTGCCCACGATCGCCGCCGTCGTGTCTCCGACCACGAGGAAGGCGAGCGCCGCGACGGCCACGGCCTTGTCGAACGCGTACACGCAGATCAGGCTCGAGAGCAGGAGGTAGGTCGCCCCAAGCAGATTGAAGCGCTCGTGATCCCGAACCAGGCGGCCAAAGAAGATGTAGAAGAACGAGCGAATCCGCGGCTGGTTGAGGCGGATGACGTCGATCACGAAGCTGACCACGGTGAGCGCGATGAGGATCGTGCGGCCGAGTCTTTCGGGAATGAAGTAGTAGCCCACCGGAATGAGGATCGCGGACAAGTGGATCGCCTTGCGACCGATTTCGCCAACCCACCGCATCGCACCCTCCCTTGGCCCCCGGCTCCACCGGCCGCCTCAACCCCCGCAACACTGACGAATCGGAGCCCGCACGTCAATCGCGACCCGCCCCCTCCGGCGGATAGATCTGCAGGTAGTACCAGTAGTGCATCAGGACGCTCTTCACGAAACGGCGCGTCTCGGCATACGTGATGCGCTCGATGAAGGCGTCCCAGTCGACGCCACCGTCCGGCAGGCGGGCCATCGCCAGCCAGCGGATCGCGTTCTGGCGCCCGCCGTTGTACGCCGCCAAGGCCGCCGGCAGGGCGCCGCCGAATTCGTCCAGCAGCTCGGCCAGGTGGGCGCTCCCCAGGAGGATGTTGTCCCGCGGGCGTTCGAGTTCGACGGGCCACAGGTCCAATTCGCGGGAGAGCCGCCCCGCGGTGCCCGGCAAGAGCTGCATGACACCGACCGCCCCCGCCGAGGAGCGCGCTGCCGGCTCGAGAAGCGACTCCTGCCGCATCACCGCGAGGAGGAGGGCCGGCGAGAACGTGAAGCGCTCCGCCGCGGCACAGATCTCCTCGGCGTACGCCACCGGGTAGCATTCGGCCCCGGCGGGAGCGATCCGCAGCCCCATCAGGATCGCCCGCTGGAAGTCGCCCAGGGCGCGGTAGAGCGCGGCTCTTTCACCGTCGCCAAGGGAACGCCAACCCAGCATCGCCGACCAGAATTCGCGGCCCCAGACGCGATAGCCAAACGCGCGCAGGAGGACGCCGATCTCGCCTTCGGGTGAATCGTCCACCCGCTGGAGGAGGCGGATCGCCTCGTCACGCGCCACCCGTGCCGGCGCTGCGGGCCACTGCCAGGCGGCCGGTGAGCGGACCTCCGCGTTCAATGCAGCCCAGAACACGCTGTCACAGCCGCTCGCGGGCCCCGCGGCCCGCTGGTCCAGCGCCGCCCGCGCCCGCAGGGCGAAGTACCCCGGACGTTCCTCCGCGGCCGCCGCCGCGAGGTGCGCCGCGCGTTGCTCCCCGTCCGCGAGCAGCGCGTGCCAGAGGCACGGGCCTCCCACTTTGCGGGGGTGCGCGGAGGCGCACATGCCCGCCAGACGCTCCAGGGACTCGCCGGTCTCACCCGCGCTGTAGAGACAGAGGAGTTCTCGCAGGCCGGCCTCGCCGCTGCGTTCATCGCGCGGGTAGCGGTCCCCGAGGCGGGCGAACGCCTCCGCTGCGCTCGCCCACTCCCCGGCGTCCTCCCACTCGCGCGCGAGCTCCCAGAGCGCTTGGGCCGCGGTGCGCTCCCCGCCGGCGGGGACGAGGGATGCGCTCTCCCAGCCGGCGGCAGCGCGGTACGCCGGCACGAGGGCCCCGACGTCCCCGCGTCGCCGGTAGATGCGTCCGACGACGAGATGGGCGTGTTGCCGGGAGCGGGGGGATCCTCTCGCGGCGATCTCCGCCACCAGGGAGAAGACCATGTCGTCCTCGCCCGCGCGGTAGAGGGCACCGAGGAGCACCTCCACCACGGCGAGGCTGTCCTCGCCCTCCACGCGGTGGGCGTGATCGCGCCAGGTGCGCGGCGCCTCGCGCGCGGGACGCACCCGCATCAGACTGAGCAGGCAGTCGCGGACGAGTCCAGGTGCCCACCCCTCGAGCCGGACGAGGATCGTGTCGGCCTGATCGGCTCGCAGCTCGGCCTCGTCGACCCAGGCGCCACCCGCTGCGCCGGCCTCCATGAAGGCGCGGGTGAAGGCGTTCCACCGCCCGGCGCGCCGGTGGATCTCCGCCAGCTGGGTGAGTCCCCGCGCGCGGTGGGAGCTGGGCAGGGTCCCGGAACGCAGCCACCGCGTGAGCGACGGCGCGAGCTGCGCCTCCTTGCCACGATCCAGAAGGTAGCGGCCGGCTCGCAGGGTGAGCAGCCCGCGGAACGGGTGCCACGGAGAACGGCGCAGCCGGGAGAGCGCCTCCGCGCCGGCGGCGGCGGTGTCGATGCGCTCCAGCGCGCGGACGGCGAGCCAGTCGGCGTGTGCGCGCATGGGGTGTGCGATGCGTCCGCGGAAGCAGCCAACGGCAGCCCGCCAGCGGCCATCGTCATAGGCGGCGAGGCCGACCCAGAAGCGGACCTCTCCGCGCGGGTCGAGGGCCGCCTCTCGCGACGCCCAATGCTCTGCAATCCAAGCGAGGGCCACCGGATCCCTCGCAGCCAGGAGGTGCATCAGCAGACGGCCGGCGGCCGGCGCCGACTCGCTCGTCAGCGTGTCCGCCGCAATCAGCGCGTCACGGGCATGGGTGAGATGTTCCCCGTAGGCCGTCTCACTCGTCAGGATCACCTGGGGATCGAGCCTCATGCGGGCCAGGCGCATCTCGCGCCGGAGCGTGTCGGCCCGCGCCGCGTCCCGGGCAGAGCGGCCCTCCGCATTCGCCTCGGCAAACGGAAGGTCCCCCAGCACGGCCGCACCGGCAGCCACCGCGAGGATCAGACGCGTGCCGGCGAGTAGGTGCAAGCGCAGGGCGCGCAACACGGGATGCGACACAAGGAGCCACCTCCGGCAGCCGACCTAGGCTTCTCGCGGGTGGGCCGCGGCGTGAGATATCCGCTCGCCGCCCCGGTTGACTTCCGCCACGGACTACTAGTGCATGAACACGCGCTCGCCGGTGAAGAGCATCGTGATGCCGTGCTCGTTGCACGCCGCAATGCTCTCCTTGTCGCGGAGCGATCCCCCCGGCTCCACGATGGCGCGCGCACCCGCCTGCGCGGCGCGATCGACCACGTCGCGGAACGGGAAGAACGCGTCGCTCGCGAGGACCGAATCCGCCACGGAGTGCTCGGCGCGTGCGGCTTTCATGAGCGCCACGTCACAGGCATCGATGCGGCTCGTCTGTCCGCAGCCGATGCCGATGGTCTGTCCTTCGCGCGAGAAGACGATCGCGTTGGAGCGCACGTGACGCACGACCTGCCAGGCGAACTCGAGCTCCGCCAGCTCCGCGGCCGAGGGCTCCCGCTCGGTGACGCAACGCCATCCGCCGCATCCTCCGTGCGCCGGCATGCGGCTTTGCACGAGGAGCGCCTCGCCGAGGGAGCGGAAGGCCCAGGTGTCGCCCGGCTGCCGCCCGCCGGTCCCCACTTCGGGCAACGTCAGGACGCGCAGTTTCTTCTTCTTCGCGAGAACTCGAGACGCTCCCGCGTCCCACTCGGGAGCTCCCACGACCTCCAGGAACATCTCGGCGAGAAGGCGTGCGACCTCTTCGTCCGCCGGTCTGTTGAACAGCACGACGCCGCCGAATGCCGAGAGTGCGTCGCCGTCGCGCGCGCGCTGGAAGGCCTCCGCCGGCGTGGCCCCCAATGCCACGCCGCATGGCGTGCTGTGCTTGATCACCACGCACGCGCAATCGGAGAACTCCTGGAGACAACCCCAGGCCGCCCAGAGGTCGCCAAGGTTGTTGTAGGAAAGCTCCTTGCCCTGGAGCTGCTTCGTTTGGGTCCAGAATCCCGGCCCGTCGACGTAGCACGAGGCCCGCTGGTGCGGGTTCTCACCGTAGCGCACACGCTGCAGCAGCGACCCGCCGCAAGCCCAGCGGCGCGGCATCTCGTCACCGGTCCACAGGTAACGCGAGATCGTTCCGTCGTACGCCCCCGTCAAGGCGAACGCCTCGGCGGCCAGCTGAGCGGCATCCCTCTCGGCGAACCCTCCGCTCCGGGCGCGGAGCTGAGTGGCGACGCCGTCGTACTGCTCGGGCGCGGTCACCACCACGACATGGCGGTGGTTCTTGGAGGCCGCGCGGATCATTGCCGGGCCGCCGATGTCAATCATCTCCACACACGCCGCCCGGTCGTCCGCCTTGCTCGCCACCGTGTCGGCAAAGGGGTACAGATTGACGCAGAGCAGGTCGATGGGCACGATGCCGTGCTGTTCCGCCTGCTTCCGATCCTCCGCGACGTCGCGGCGCATGAGCAGGCCACCGTGCACCTGGGGCGTGAGCGTCTTGACGCGACCGTCGAACAGCTCGGGCAGCGCGGTCACCTGCTCGAGGGCGGTCACCGGAAGGCCCGCCTCTATGAGCGCCCGCGCCGTTCCGCCGGTCGAGAGCATCTCGATGCCCAGGCCGTGCAGCACGCGACCGAATTCGACGATGCCTTTCTTGTCATAGACCGATAGCAGTGCACGCTTGATCTCAATCACCGATCGCGTCCTTTCGTGGGCGGGTTACCAGACGGGTTGCGCGGCCCCCGCGGTCAGCAGGCGCTCCGCTATACGATATCGTTCCTGGGTCTTCTGGATCACGTCGTCGGGAAGTCGGGGGGCCGGCGGTTTGCGGTCCCAACGAATCGAGATGAGGTAGTCGCGCAGGAACTGTTTGTCCAGGCTCACCGGCTTCTTGCCGGACCCCACCGATTCGACCGGCCAGAAGCGCGAGGAGTCGGGGGTCAGTACCTCGTCGATCAGGGTGACCTTCCCGTCGATGTGGCCAAACTCGAACTTGGTATCGGCGACGACGATACCCCGCCGCCGCGCGTACTCGGCCCCGCGACGGTAGATCTCCAGGCTGAGGAGCTTGAGCTGCTCGGCAAGGTCGGCGCCCACGGCCGCCACGAGTTCTGCGGGCGTCATCGGCTCGTCGTGTCCCTCGTCGGCCTTCGTGGTCGGCGTGAAGATCGGCTCGGGAAGTGGGTCGAACTCCTTCAAACCGGCCGGCAGCTTGACGCCGCTGACCTCGCCACTCTGTCGATAGTCCGCATAGCCGGAGCCGGCCAGGTAGCCGCGGACAATGCATTCGACCTCGATCCGCTCGGCCCTGCGCACCAGCATCGCCCGACCGCTCAGCACCGCGGCGTGGCCCTTGAACGGCTCGGGGAAATCGTTCGGATCGTTGGAGATGAAGTGCGTCGGCAGTAGATCCGAGAAACCCCGGAACCAGAAGGCCGCGATGCGCCCCAGGACCGTACCGCGCCCGGGGATTCCGTTCGGCATGACGAGGTCGAAGGCGGAGATGCGATCGGTGGCGACGATGAGCAGGCGCTCGCCAAGTTCTGCGATCTCCCGGACCTTGCCCCGGCTGCTCGGCTGCAGCCCCAAGCTCTCGAGACCCATGAACGCCTCGGTCCAGGTTCCGGCGGGTCGGGGGGGGGTCGGCTGCATCATCGGGTCCCTCCGCGCAGTCTCATGTCCTGAATCGTATGGCCTGCGGCTGATCCACTCTTATAGCACGCCGCATCCGGGTCCCTCAAGTTTGCCGTCTGTCAGCCGCCGTGCAACCGGCCTGGACGATCCTGTGCGGTGCCCCTCGCGCCCGACACCCACCCGCCGGCTCGCCACGCGGCGCCGTCTGTCCGGGAAACCGCGATCGTCCCATCCAGATCTGTGCGGAGGACCACGGCCCCGCAGCGCAGGGCATCCCGCAGGACGCGCTCGTCGGGATGTCCGAAACGGTTGCCGCGCCCTGCCGAGACCAGCAGCACGCGGGGCCGCGCAGCGCGCAGGAAAGCAAGCGGCGTCGATCCGCCACTGCCATGGTGCGCCGCACTCACCAGATCGGCCTGCACGGACAGGTGCGCCGCGATCCATTCCTCCTGGATCGTTCCGGGCGCGTCCGATGCGATCAGGAGCGCGAATGCCCCGGTGTCGATCCGCAGCGCAAGCGCTGCGGCATTGTCTTCGCGCAACTCAAGTGCCGCCTCCGACCGGGGGGGGTGGAGGACCGTGAGCGACGCCCCCGTCGTGTACAGCCTGTCCCCGCGTGCCAGGGGAACGATCGGTGCGCCTCGCGCACCTGACGCGAGGTGAGCCGCGGTTCGGGGGGTGAGAGGCCGACCCCACGGGACATGGACGCGGGACACGGCGATACCCGATTCCGCGAATGCCGCCAGACCGCCCACGTGGTCGGTGTCGTCATGGGTCAGGAAGAGCCGATCGATGCGCCGGCGGCCATACTGCCGGAGGGCCGCGCCGACCGCTCCCCCGTCGTTCCTCTTCCGTCGACTCTCCGGACCCACGTCCACAACCCAGGTCTCCTCCTTCCACAGGCAGACCCAGGACTCGCCCTGGCCAACGTCGAGTAGCAGGATCGCCGGGATCTCCGCTGCGCATGCCACCCAGGTGAATACGGCCGCGATTCCCACCGCCGCCGTGGCGCGGTACGCCGCGCGCACACGATGGCAGTGGCAGACGCCCACCGCCACGAAGGCGGCCGCGACACCCACCAGCTCGTAGGCGCCTGGCCCCGGACCCAGAGCACCCGCCCCCACCGAGGTCCGGTCGCAGACCCATGCCAGCTGCTCGGCCAGCAGAAGGAATCCTGTCGCCAGTGCCTGGGCCGGGGCGAGGGCGACATCCCCAGGGAACGCGGGGATCTGGGAGACGAGCAGGCCCACGAGAACCACGGGCAAGAAGATGGCCGCCAGCGGAATGAGCAGTGCGTTGCTGAGCAAGAAGACCGGACTCCCCCATCCGTTGTGGGCCATGACGAGGGGCCAGGCGACAGCCTGCGCGGTGAGGACGAAAGCCACGCGATGTCCGCGCCCTTTCCCTCCGGAAATCCCGATGAGCGCTGCGGCGACGAGGTACGACAGCTGACAGCCGGCCTGGCGCCACGCCCCGGGGTGGGCCCACAAGGTGCCGGCGAGAACCATGACAAGCAGACTGCTGGAGCTCGCGCGTCTGCCCGCCGCGCGCACGACACACCAGAGCGACCCGCCTGCCGCGGCGCGGACGACCGAGGTGCTCTCTCCAACCAGCGCCGCGTACGCCGGAAGCAGCAACGCCAACGCGAGCCAGCGCGCCTGCGCATTCAGGCGCGCAAGGCTCAGCCCGGTGACGAGACACACGCCGAGCAGCCCCACGTGGAGCCCGCTCACCGCGAAGAGGTGCCCGACGCCAGCCCGCTGCAAGAGCGCGGCGAGGCCATCGTTCCCCACGCCGTCAGATGCGCGCAGCGCCCGGCGCCCGAGCAGAAACGTCGCCGCGAACCGCCCTTCTCTGCCTCCCATCGCGCGCTGGACATGGATCGCCACGCGACGTCTCGCGGACCTTGCGGACCTCGTGACCGCAGCCCGCAGCAGGCGCGCACCTTCGGCCGGCGACCGGGATCCCTTCGCTGCCGCGGGCTCGGTGCACACCAGATGCGCCGGCGTGATCCACGCGGCCGCCCCCTGGCCGCGAAGATACGCGGCCCCGTCCCAGTCGCCCGGGCGCGCCGGCCCGCGAGCCGGCCGCAGCCGCGCGAAACCGCTGACGGACAGCGGCGCGGAGCCCGAGCCGGCAGGTGCCCCCGCCACCGCGAACGCAGAACAGAGCACGGGGGGGGGCGCGGCGAGCGGCGGCTCGCCCTCGCTGCCGACCGGCCGCGCGGCGCGCAGCGCGATCGCGTCGCCCGCGCCGGGCCGCGCCTC
>JAUVTI010000051.1 GCA_030601605.1 Gemmatimonadales bacterium | reverse complement strand
AACGTGGAACGACGGGGAAAGGGGAAAGGGGAAGGGGGAACGGGAAACGTACGACAGGGCACGACCGGAGCCCATGTCCTTGACGAACAGGTCGTGAAGCGAGCGGGGGGATCCACCGGAGCGGCTCAGGGCCGACAAACGGCGAGGCCAGGCTGTCACCGGAGCGAATGTCGGTACGCCGCGCAAGAGGTGCTGGCGGCACATGGGAACCGTCGCGCGCGTACCGCAATTCGTGGAGGTGACTGACTGGCCGAGCCGCAATGGAGGCTGCAGTTCGTGCAGGTGGATCCAACCCGCGAGCGGAACGCGGCGCTCAGAGCGGAATGTTGCCATGTTTCTTCGGCGGCTGCACCTGCCGCTTCGTGAGCAGCGACTGCAGCGCCGAGATGAGCCGCGGCCGGGTCTCGCGCGGATCGATCACGTCGTCCAGGAAGCCGCGCGCCGCCGCCAGGTAGGGGTTGGCAAACTTCTCGCGGTAGTCGTTCACCAGCTCGTCGAGCTTCTTCTCCCGGTCCTTCGCCGCCGCGAGGTCGCGCTTGAACAGGATCTCGGCGGCTCCCTTGGGCCCCATCACTGCGATCTCCGCAGTGGGCCAACCCACATTGAAATCGCCGCGAATGTGGCGCGAGCTCATGACGTCGTAGGCGCCGCCGTACGCCTTGCGCGTGATCACCGTGAGCTTGGGCACCGTCGCCTCGGCATAGGCGTACAGAAGCTTCGCCCCCTGCTTGATGATCCCTCCATGCTCTTGGTCCACCCCCGGCAGGAACCCGGGCACGTCCTCGAACGTGAGCAGCGGGATGTTGAACGCGTCGCAGAACCGGATGAAGCGCGCTCCCTTGCCCGACGCCTTGATGTCGAGAACACCCGCCAGCACCGCCGGCTGGTTGGCAATCACGCCGACCGGGTGTCCACCCAGACGCGCAAACCCCACGATGATGTTGGCCGCAAAATCGCGGTGCACTTCGAGGAGCCCGCCACCGTCCACGACGCGGCGGATCACCTCGTGCATGTCGTAGGGCTTGTTCGGGTTGTCCGGCACCAGCGTGAGGAGCTCCTCGTCCATCCGGTCGGCGGGATCGTCGGTGGGCGTCACCGGCGGACTGTCGACGTTGTTGGAAGGCACGAAGCTCAGCAGCTTCCGGATCTCGGCCAGACACTCCATCTCGGAGTCGTGCGCGAATTGCGCCACACCGGACACGGAGGCGTGCACATCGGCGCCTCCCAGCTCCTCGGGTGTGACCTCCTCGCGCGTGACCGTCTTCACGACGTTGGGCCCGGTCACGAACATGTACGAGATGCCCCGCACCATGAACACGAAGTCGGTAATGGCCGGGCTATACACCGCGCCGCCCGCGCAGGGCCCGAGCACGGCGCTTATCTGCGGCACAACGCCCGACGCCTGCGTGTTTCGCAGGAAGATGTCGGCGTAGCCGCCGAGCGAGACGACCCCCTCCTGGATGCGGGCGCCCCCCGAGTCGCTGATCCCGACGAGCGGAGCGCCGTTCTGCACGGCGAGGTCCATCACCTTGCAGATCTTCTCGGCGTGGGCCTCGGCGAGCGAGCCGCCGAACACCGTGAAGTCCTGGGAGAACACGTACACCAGCCTGCCGTCGATCCGGCCGTAGCCGGTGACGACACCGTCACCCAGGAATTTCTTTTCGGCGAGACCGAAGTCGGTGGATCGGTGGGTAACGAAGCGGTCCAGCTCTACGAAGGACCCGGGGTCCAAGAGCAGATCCAACCGCTCGCGCGCGGTGAGCTTGCCCTTCTCGTGCTGCTGTTTGACCCGCTCCTCGCCTCCGCCCTGCTCCGACTCGGCGCGGAGGCGATGGAGGGTATCGAGCTTGTTCTGTATCGTCACGGGGTCAGTCCAGGAGCCTCCGGACGCCTCACGCTCACTCGGAGGACTTCTCGGCCTTGTCCTGCTCCGCATCGGCCTCGGCCTCGGCCGGCTCCTCGGGAGCCTCCTCCTGCTGCGCTTCCGCCACAGCTTCAGCCGGCGCCTCCTCGGCCTGGGCGCTCGCCTCGACCGGCTCCTCCGCCGCTTCGGCCGTCTCGGCTTCCGCTCCACCCTCCGCCGCCGACTCGGGCTCGTCCGCGGTCTCCTCCTTCGGCGGCTCAGGAGGCTTCTCGAGGAACTCCGTCGCCGCGAGGATGATCCGGTGGTGGATCGGATCCACCTCGAGGACCTTGAGTGCCGCGCCCTGACCGGTCACGGTCACCTGCTCAGCCGACTTCCCGCTCGGCAGCGGCAGCTGGGACTGGGGCACGAACCCCTCCAGGTCCCCGCCCAGATCCACCACGATCCCGTTGTCCTGGTAGCGCGCGATCTTGCCCTCGAGCTCCATCCCAACCGGGTGCGTTTCGGCGATCTTGAGCCAGGGGTCCTCCTGCAGCTGCTTGAGGCCCAGCGAGATGCGCTTGTTCTCCGGATCGATGTTCAGGATCGAGACCTCGACCGTGTCGCCCTTCTTCACGATCTCCGATGGGTGCTGCACACGCTTGGTCCACGACATGTCGGAGATGTGAATCAGGCCGTCGATGCCCGGCTCGATCTCCACGAATGCGCCGAACGAGGTGAGGTTGCGAACCTTGCCCGTGATGCGCGTGCCCACGGGGTACTTCATCGGCAGCATCATCCACGGATCCTGCTCGGTCTGCTTCATCCCGAGGGAGATCTTCTCCTCCTGGGGGTCGACCTTGAGGACGACCGCCTCGATGGTCTCGCCGATGGAAACGACCTTGGAGGGATGCCGCACGTTGCGGGTCCAACTCATCTCACTGATGTGAAACAGACCCTCGATGCCCGGCTCCAGCTCCACGAACGCACCGTAGTTGGTGATGCTGACGACCTTCCCTTGGACGCGCGCGCCGACCGGGTACTTCTCGGCCACGTCCTCCCAGGGGTACGCGCTCAGCTGCTTGAGACCCAGCGAGATGCGCTCCCGGTCCCAGTCGATATCGAGCACCTTGACCTCGATCTCCTGCCCCAGATCGACCATATCGGAGGGATGCGACACCCGGCCCCAACTCATGTCCGTGATGTGCAGCAGGCCATCCACGCCGCCCAGATCGATGAACGCGCCAAAGTCGGTCACGTTCTTGACGATGCCCTTTCGGGCCTGGCCAACCTCGCGCTCCTTCATGAGCAACTCGCGCTTGTCGGCCCGCTCGGCCTCCAGAATCACGCGGCGCGACACCACGATGTTGCGGCGCCGCTTGTTGAGCTTGATGATCTTGAAGTTGTAGGCCTGTCCCAGAAGCTCGTCGATGTTGGGCACCCGCCTGAGAGCGATCTGGCTCCCCGGGAGGAACGCATCGACGCCCATCAGATCCACCACCACTCCACCCTTGATCTTCTTCTGCAGCGTGCCCTCGACAGGCTCGTCGTCCTCATACGCCTGCCGGATCTTCTCCCACACGCGCATGAAGTCGGCCTTCTTCTTCGAGAGAACGACCGAGCCGTCCTCGTCCTCGAGCCGCTCGAGCAGGACGTCGACCTCATCGCCCGCCTCGATGGACGCGGGGTCCTTGAACTCGTCGATCGAAACAGCACCCTCGGACTTGAAGCTCACGTCCAGGATCACATGGCTCTCGGTCACCCGAAGCACCTTGGACCTGATGATCTCCCCTTCCTGAATGCTCTGCAGCGTGCCCTCATACAACTCGAGCATCTGCTGGTACTCCTCGTCGGAGTACTCTTCGTCGTAGAGATCGGATCGGACTGGGAAGACTGTATCGGCTTCTGTCTGAGGAGTCGGCACAGCTGAGGGGGGGTTAGTGGGTTCGGATGACGAATCGACCATGACCAAAGCAACAACTACCGCGTTAGCGTTGGAGACCAAACGTCCGCCATAAGCGAACGCCGCCCTCACCGTGAGAGCGGGAAGCCTTTAAGGCTAGACGCCGAGAAGGGCTATGTCAAGCTAGGAGAAGGCCTTCCGAGCCCGCGACACGATGGCTTCGACCTGGTCCTCGAACGTCAGGTCCGAGGTGTCCAGCGGCACCGCATCCGCCGCTTGCGTGAGCGGCGCCACCGCTCGCGTGGAGTCGAGGTGATCCCGCCGCTCGAGCTCCGCCACCTCGTGCTCTATGGCCTCCGGAGTGGCCTCGCGCCCGTCCTGGAGCAGGCGGCGGCGGGCCCGCTCCTCGGGCCGGGCGACCAGAAAGATCTTCAAGGCAGCGTCCGGGAAGACCACGGTCCCTATGTCCCGCCCATCCAGGACGGCGCCCCTCGGATGCCGCTCCACGGCCGCGCGCAGCTCCTCATTCACCCACTCGCGTACCTCGGCGATCGCCGAGAGCTCCGAGACCCGGGCCGTCACCCGCTCGCTCCGGATGGGTTCCGAGACGTCGGTCCCGGCCACCTCGGGCCTGAAGCCGGCGTCGGTCAGGTCGAGCCGCACCGGCAGCGAGTGCGCCAGGGCCACCAACCGCTGGCCCACGAACGCGGTCCCGGCGTCCAGCGCGGCGAGTGTGAGCGCCCGGTAGAGGGCACCGCTCTCCACGTGCGGCAGCCCGAGCAGCGCCGCCACCGCGCTGGCCGTCGTGGACTTGCCCGATCCGGCCGGGCCGTCTATCGCAATCACGCGACTAGTCATCTTGCCTCATTCGGTCCAGATCATCCCAGAAACCGGGGTAGCTCACCCCCGCAGATGCGGTCTCGGAGAGCCGTACGTCCGCACCGGCCACGGACCCGAGCACGGCAAAGGCCATTGTGAGGCGATGGTCGCGCTCCGTCTCGACCATCCCTCGCGGCGGCGCGTCACCACCCACGACCACCAGGTCGTCGCCATCCGCGGCGGCGTCCACGCCCACAGCCCGGAGGTTGCCGGCGATCAGCCCCAGCCTGTCGCTCTCCTTCACCCGGAGCTCGCCCACCGAGCGGAACCGGGTTTCGCCCTCGGCCCGCGCGGCCAGGACCGCAAGCAGGGGCACCTCGTCGATCAGGCTCGGGATCTCGTCCGCCCCAATCTCGGTCGCCGTGAGCGCGCCCGGCCGCACCAACAGGTCCGCGACCGGCTCCCCACTGACATCGCGCCGCCCGGCCTGCTCAACCCGGCCCCCCATCCTCCTTATCACGTCCAGGAATCCCACTCGCGTAGGGTTCACCCCCACACGCTCCACCAACAGCTCTCCCCCATCCGCCAGCAGCGCCGCCCCGACGAGATAGGCCGCCGAGGAGGCGTCGCCGGGGACCTCCAGCTCGAAGTCCGGGAGCGTCGGCCACTCTGCGCCGGTCCCCTCCAGCACCACCGTGGTGCCGCTGACGCGCAGGTCGAAGCCGAGGTGCCGGAACATCCGCTCCGTGTGGTCGCGCGAGCGCACCGGTTCCGACACGGTGACCGGCACACCGGCGCTCACGCCGGCGAACAGGATCGCGCTCTTGAGCTGAGCGCTGGCGACCGGCGTGTGGTAGCTGAACGGGCGCAGTCGCCCGCCCGAAATCCGCAGGGGGAGGCCGTCCCCGGCCTCCTCCTCGACCGCCGCGCCCATCGCCCGGAGCGGCGCGGTCACCCTCCGCATCGGACGCCCGCGCAGCGAGGCGTCGCCGCTGAGGCGAGCGCTGAACCCCTGCCCCGCGAGCGCTCCCAGCAGAAGCCGGGCCGTCGTACCGGAGTTGCCACAGTGTATTGTGTCGGCCGGAGCGTGCCAGCGCCGCCCCTGAACGATCACCGCGCGACCAGCGCGCAGCGGACCCACGTCGGCTCCCAGCTGCCGCAGAGCGCGCGCCGTGGAGCGGGCGTCGCGGGCCGTGAGGGCGCCGCTCACCTTGGCGCGGGCGTGCGCCAGCGCTGCCGTGATCAACGCCCTGTGGGTGACGCTCTTGTCACCCGGCGCCCGCAGCGTGCCTCCCACTCTCATTGGTCGAACCGCTCCCGCCACCGCGCACCGTCTTCGAGCCAGCGCCGCAGCTCGGCCTGGGTGCCCGAGGCGAGCAGCGACCTGAGCTCCTCGAGCTTGGACTCGACTCCTTCCAGCGCGCCCGCCATCTGCTCCCGATTGAGCCACAGCAGCTCCGCCCATCGCCCCGCGTCGTTCGCCGCCGGCCGCGTGGCCTCGAGCGTACTGGGCAGGTACGTCACGCCCTCGGGACCCCGCTCCGCCAGCGCGGCCGCCAGCACGGAGGCGGCGGCGCGCGGCAGGTGGCCGGTCCAGGCGACGCAGGCGTCGTGCCGCACCGCATCCAGGGTGACCGGCTGAGCGCCCACCGCCCGCTTCCAGAAGTCGGAGACCTCACGCGCCGCCCGCTCCCCGCCTTCGGTCGGAGTCACGTAGACCAACGCCTGCTCGAGCAGGTCCGGCCGGGCCGAGGCGAAGGGAGCGTTCTCGTATCCCACGAAGGGATGCGAGCCGGCGAAATGATTCGCCAGGTCCATCCGGCTCGCCAGCCGAGTGGCGGGCGCCTTAACGCTCGCCACGTCGGTGCAGACTACGCCCCGCTCCCGAATCAGCGGCGCCAGCCGCTCGAGCAACTCGAGTGCCGCCACGGGTGGGTCTGCCAGCACGATGAAGTCCGCACCGCGAACCACGTCCTCCGGGCCGTGGGCGATCTCGGTTATCGCACCGGCCTTGGCGGCCGCTACGGCGTCCCTGGGATGCCGGCAGCAGCCCAGAATTCGGGGCGTTCCCCGACTTGCCGCGCTCCAGGCGACCGAGCCGCCGATGGCTCCGAGCCCGATGACCCCGAGAGTGTCCGGCAGCACGGTGTCAGCGCGCGATCAGCGCGCCCGCCACGGCAACCGCCAGGGTGGCGAGGGCGTACGCGGCGAGCCGCCCGCGATCCGCACGGGTGGTGAGAGCTATCCAGCCCAGCGCGAGGAACGGAGCGGCAAGAAGCGCCAGCACTCCCGCCTTCACGAGAGGCACCGCGGCCTCCGGTGCGGCATGCGCCAGGTCGATCAGTATCGCGAGGGCGATCGCCGCCACCGCCACTACCTCGCACCAGACGAGAACGCGCGCGACCTGGCGGCTCAGCGCAGCGCTGCCGGCGTCAGAAGGCTGCGAGGCCACGGCTTCCCATCAGGAACGCGACGTAGAGCAGGAGCAACACGAAGATGGCCTTGAGCACGCGCTGGTCAAAGCGGTCTCCCACGAGAGCCGCGACACCGGCACCCGCCACCGTACCCAGCACCGTGAGCGCCGCAACGGCGGGATCCAGATCACCGCGAGCGATGTAGACGATGGCCGCGGCCGCCCCCGTCACCCCGATCATGTAGACGCTGGTCGCAACCGCGCGGTCGAACGGCTGTCCCAGGAGCAGATGGAGAATGGGGACGTTCAGGATGCCGCCGCCCACGCCCAGGAACCCGGCGACCGATCCCGCGCCAACCGAGGCGGCAACCACCTTCGGACTTCCCGGGCCGCTCACCGGACGCGCCCCGGAGCTCTCTCGCTTTCTGAGCGGCATCATGCGGTACGCCATCATGAGCAGCAGCACGGAGAACGCCAGGTACAGGGGCGGCGCCGGAATGCGAGTCGCGACCAGCCCGGCGAGGACCGCACCGAAGACGGTGTAGAACTGCAGGCGGACAGCCACGTCGAGCAAAACGCGGCCGCGCTTGAGGTAGACGGAGGAGCCCGAGACCGACGTGGCCACCACGCACACGAGGCTCGCGGCAACGGCGCTGTGAAACGGGAGGCCCGCGACCAGGATCAGTCCGGGCACGAGGATCACTCCGCCACCGACCCCCAACAACGCACCGAAGCTACCGGCCAGGAAGCCGACAGATATCAACGCCAGCAGATTTCCGCTCACAGTGAGCGGGAACTTACTACCAAATCCCGGCTTTCGGCCACTTCCTTGCTAGGTAGTAGTCCGTTCCGAACGCGCGGCCCGCCGCGCCCAGTACGAGCACCAGGCCGATGAGGAAGAAGGCGGCGTCGTTGCTCGACGACATCCAGAACCAGTGACCCTTCAGGAGCATGAAGTTGAGCACGATGAACATCGCGAAGCCGGCCGCAAGCCTGGTGGCCGTCCCGGTGACCAGCGCGAGGCCACACAGGAATTCGCCCCACATGACGAGCGCCGCGAACACGGCCGCGTTGGGGAGCACCACGCTCTCCAGAAAGCCGGCGTAGAACCCGTGCGTACGCTCGTCGGCGATGTTGCGACTCACGAAGCCGGCCAGGCGCGTCGCAAAGTCACCATCGCCGGTGAGCTTGCCCCACGAGGAGACCAGGAGGATGACACCCAGATAGACGCGCAGCACCACGAGCAGAACGCGCTTCACGGTCTGGCTGCCGCTGTCGGAGATGAACTCTTCGACGGTCACGATGGTCGGAGACTGGCCGCCGCGATCGCTATGCGCTATCGGCCTTGAGCAGCGAGAGCTCCGGATCCTCGCGCTCGGCCCGGCTCGGAGCCGCGGAGACCTTGCGCAGCGCCTGCACTACCTCGGCCGCAAAGCTCTTCCCGGAAGCCTTCTCCAGTTCGTCGATCGCGGTCCATGGCGCGAACGCCGGACGAAGCGGCGTGGGCATCTGCAGCGTCTCGAAGGAGTCCGCAACAGCGAGGATCTTGGTGGCCATGGCGAAGCTGAGGTGATCGATGGGCCAATCGTCGCCCACCACGTCGTAGTACTTCTCGTACTCCTGCAGGATGTCGAAGGCGCCGCGCATGGCGCCGGCCACGGGGAGCTCCTTGAACGCGCCCGGGAACTCCGACAGGAGGCGCAACAGCCGTGGATCGCGCGGACCGACCTCGTGAAGCAGCGCCGCCACGCGCACGTTCTCGAGCTCCTCCTGCCTGAGGCCCAGCTCCTTGCCCAGCAGGACCGTTAGCTTGGCCACGCGGTGGGAGTGCCCACGGTGCGCCTTCTCGCTCGACTCCAGGTGGTAGGTCAGTAGCTCCAGAACGGCGACGTAAGCGTTCTTGAGGTCGTTGAGCCGGTGCTGGCGCTGGTCCGCCAATGAGCCCACTACGTAGCCGGTGAGGATCAGGAAGCCGCCCCACGGAACCAGGGCGAGCAGCATGCTCGAGTCGAGCCCGGGCGCACCCTCGAGGCCCTGCACGGCCTGGAAGAAATACACGAGCGCCACGATGAATACAGCCGCCATCACGGCGGCCTTTCGGCCCAGGAAGAACCCGGCGATGATGATCGGCAGGTAGTAGAACGACAGGAAGGCGATCTTGTAGTCCACGAACCAGTGGATCAGCAGTAGTGAGACGACGAGCCCCACTACCAACACGCGCTCGAAGTGCACGTAGAGGAACAGCTTCACACGCTCGAGCTCAGTGGGTTGCGGCATTGACCTTCCTTCGTTGAGCCGGTCCCTGCGACACGGCAGGTGCGCTGGACGCCCCAACAAAAGGGGGAGTACCGGTCTCGCGGTCAAGAGCCCCGGACCGCGAGGCCGCCGCCTCACGCCTCCCTGATGCCTACTCGGCGTCCACCGCCAGCTCCACTGTGACCCTGGCGCCCGCGGCGGCGCGGGGCTTGAACCCCTCCCCGATTGCGGCCCGGCCGCCTCCACGTAGCTTTCACGCCCTATGTCAATGATGCCACCCGACCCGCCGCCGCACGAACTGCTGGCCGATTACCCCGTTGTCCTCACTATCCCGGTCCAGTGGGGCGAGCTGGACGCATACGGTCACGTCAACAACACGGTGCTGTTCCGCTATTTCGAGTCGGCCAGGGTCGCCTACCGCGATCGGTGCGGTTTCCTGGAGAGCTACGACAGGGACAGGATCGGCGCCATCCTGCACTCGACCGATTGTCGGTTCCGGCGCCCGCTGCTGCATCCTGACACGATCCAGGTCGGCGCGCGGGCCCTTTCGGTGGACCGCGACAGGTTCACGATGGCCTATATGGTGGTTTCACTGTCGCAGGAGGACGCCGTGGCCGAGGGATCCGGAATCGTGGTCTCCTTCGACTACGCGGCGCGCCAGAAGACCGATCTGCCCAACAGCGTCCGCAAGGGAATCGCCTCCCTCGAGGCCAGGGGCTAGCCCGAACACGGAGACGCCCCGCGGCGCCTGGTGCGCCGCGGGGCGTCAAACGCATCGCTGCGGTGGGGCCGCTACAGCAGCCCGGACTTGGCCGCGCTCCACAGCCGGTACAGCCGCTCGAACCCGTTTTGCAGAATGTCCACCGATTGGGGGCTGGGCTCGGCCCGCGCGGCCGTCAGCATCTCCTGACAGATCTTCGGCATCTCACGGCGGCCCTTGGCCGCCGAATCCCGCTTGATCTGCTCGAGCAGCTCGATGATCCTGAGCCGCGTGCCCTCATCCTCGGGCGCCTGCCACAGAAACGACGTCGCGTCCTTCCCTTCCAGGACTGCCTGGCCCGTGGCGTCCAACAGCGGCTCGCTCTTTCGCTCGCGCGATGGTAGGTCGTCTAGCATGGTGGCGAAACCTAGCGGCTCCAGGGTATCGGCGGCAGTGACCTGGCCCACCCCTCGCCGGGCCACGCCGCGCCTTCGGCCGGCAGACCACTCTACTCGTTGAGCGGCCTCGGATCGCACGCGACGGCGATCAGGAGCCGATGGCTGCGCTTGGCAGCCTCGTTCGTAGCGAGGATCATCGCTCCCTGGTGCTCCACCCAGACCTCGGGCACCTCGTCTACCGGTGAGCGCTTGAACCAGATCCGGTTGTCCCTGGGCAACACCTCGCCGACCCGCTCGCGGGTCTGCATCACCGAGGGCGACCAAAACACCTCCGCCACGTCATTCGAGTTGTTTACGATCTCGAACGCCCACCTCCCCTGGCACGACTTGGGATCCACCTCCGTCGCCTGCTGCACCTCCTGCGAACCACTGCTCCCGCAGGCCGCCAGCAGCAACGCGGCAGCCACCACACCCAACTTCCTGTTCACCATTCGAACCTCCTGGGCTTAGTCCTCGCGCACCACCCGACCGACGATGATCGTGATGTTGTCGGTCCCGCCGCCGTCCAGCGCGTCCTGGAGCAGCGTCTTGCAGACCTGCTTGGCCGACTTCATCGTGCGGAGCCGCTCGGCAAGCTGCTCTTCCGGCACGTGTTTCGTAAGCCCGTCTCTGCACAGCAGTCCGACGTTGTGCCACGCCTGATCGATGC
>JAUVTI010000247.1 GCA_030601605.1 Gemmatimonadales bacterium | reverse complement strand
AAGGCGTCGCAGGCCGTCGTGGTAATCCGTAGGGTTCGGTCCGACCATGGCGTCGACTCGCCACACAGGCGCCATTGCCGTGATAGCTGCTATCCCCGTTTTACCCCATTCTGCCGGATTTCGCTAGGGTGCCCATTCAAGATCACTCGCGCAACAGAAAGGGCCCCGGTCGGGGCCCTTTCCTTTGGAGGGGACGATGCGCTGCTCTCTCCTGCCGCCGCGCTACCGCTCGAACACCGCCACGGCGTAGCGGCATGGCTCGGCGTCGCAGTTCACCATGATGACCTCGACCTCGAACATCATCGTGCCTTCGCCCGCCACCGAGATCTCGCAGAGCGGGAAGTCGTCCAGCTCCAAGTCCTCATCCAGCGTGGTGCCGGAGCGCGTCTTGATGCGCAGATCGACATCGGTGCAGTCGTTGTCGCATACGGCCAGGAGCGAGTAGGACGACCCTCCCTCCAGCTCGGCCATCACCGTCTCCCGCTCACCGGCGTCGAGCCTGCCGGTCACGATGTTGTGGCTGAGATCCGTGAGGCCCAGGTCGACGCGGTACATCCACAGCTGCAGGTGTACCTGGCGGACCCAGGGGTCGAGGGGCTCCAGCGTTTGTGCCTGGACGGAGCCCGCGAAAGTGAACCCGAAGGCAAGTAGGAGAACTAGGCGCAGCATTCGGACCTCCCCATGAAGTGTCGTGTTTGGCAATGTAGGCCGGCAGACCGGACAGGCAAACGTAGCGGCGCTCCGTGAGGCGTGCGTAGGTGTGCAAGGCCATGGGGGACAACCGAATACGGGACCGAAGAGAAAGCCGGGGAGCATCACGCTCCCCGGCTCTCTTCATTCGCGCAGTTCTCGCTCCGGCTACCGCAACTCAGTCCCCGATGGGCCGGTCGGCAGCCGTGATCTCCACCGTGATCTCGCGGCCATTCCGCTCGATCGTGAGCTGCACCGTCTCACCCGGCCGGACCGTCGTCAGCCGCCGCGCGCCCTCGTTATCCGTCACGGGATGGCCGTCCGCCGCCACGATGATGTCTCCGGTCTCGAGGCCGGCACGCTCCGCAGGGCTGTTCTCTGCCACCGCGATGATCTTGGGCGCGTCCTCGAACTCCCACGTCGTCTCCTCCTCGCCCACGTGCGCCATGCAGTTGCAGCTGAACGAGAACCCGAACCATCCCTCGGGCAGAATCTTGATGAGGGTTATGGCCCTGTGCTCCCCGTGCTCGATCATCTGGATTGCCACGTCCACGTCATGCGGCACCGAGAAGGCCCGCTTCTGGCATCGCGAGCCCGCCTGGATGCCTACCGTGCGCTCGCGGCCCTCGCGCCGCACCACGAGCGTCACAGTTTCCCCCGGCTCCACGTTGGACCAGCGGTCTCCACCCTCCGCACTGGTGATCAAGAGGCCGTTCACCGAGACGATCTCGTCCCCCGCCTCGAGCTTCCCCGCGGCCGGGCCGCCCTCCTGGATCTCGAGCACTTCGGGTTCGGCGTCGAAGCGCCAGATCCACCTGCCGTCGCGGCGCGTCTGCGTGCAGGGCCCGCAGGCGAGTCCCTTGATGCCGAGCGCGCCGACGGCCACCTCGTGCTCGCCGCAGGCCTCCGTGTGGTTACCTCCGGCGTGGCGCTCCTGCGCCATCACTCCGCCCGTGGCGCCCACGATCAGGCCTACCAGCGCCGCCGCGATCTTGGTTTGCGTGTTCATCTGCTCATCCCCCTCTCGAGCGATTCTAGAACCAGACCACCCACGGCTCTTCAGCAGGTCCCCGAATCACACTCGATGCTTCGATAGGCTGTACCTGCGCCAGGAGCAGGGCCGGTGTCGGATCACTGGGATCGAGGCGCGTGAGCGCATCCAGCGAGGCCCGGAGCGCGGCCAGCGACACCTCTCGCGCCAGCTCCACGTCCTGC
This sequence comes from Gemmatimonadales bacterium, assembly GCA_030601605.1. Classification (GTDB taxonomy): domain Bacteria; phylum Gemmatimonadota; class Gemmatimonadetes; order Gemmatimonadales; family GWC2-71-9; genus WVYX01. The sequence goes on along the minus strand of JAUVTI010000247.1, from coordinate 531 downwards.
GGCTCGGCCGACTCCAGTGCCTCGGCCAGCCGAACGATCGCCGCGGCGTGCGCGGACCCGGTGCGCTGCACGAATGCCGTCGTCTCGCGGGCGTTCCCGTCGGGAGCGGGAGCCAGCACCACCACAGCCGAACTGGATCCCAGCCGGTGCCCGAGTGCCGTCCCGGCGGCGAAGATCGCGAGCGCAGCGGCTACGCCGAGCCACGTGCTCCATGCCGGGCGCCGGCGCGGCGCGCTCCACCGTGAGGCTATCAGCCCACGCTGCCTCAGTGCCGCGGCGGTCCGATCCTCCAGCTCCGCCGACGGTTCCCTCTCCCTGGGCAGCGCATCCAGCGCCCGCCGGAACTCTGGTGTCAGTTCGTTCTGATCCCGCTCACTCATGGCTTCCTCCGTCGTACAGCGCCTGCGCCTGCTTCCTGGCCACCGAGAGCTGGCTCTTCGAAGTGCCCCCGGCGCTTCCCAGCATCTGGCCGCTCTCCGCGTGCGTGTCTCCCTCCCCGTCGTGCACCCGCGGGACGGTCCGTCGTCCGTC
>JAUVTI010000145.1 GCA_030601605.1 Gemmatimonadales bacterium | reverse complement strand
CGGCGAGTCGGGATTCGGAGAGGCGCAGATGCGGCATCGGGGCACGATGCCGCTGGGGTCGACATACCGCCTAGGTGATTCCCCGCGCCACGGAGCGAAACGTGGAACTCAGGCGTTTGCCCCGTGACACTTCTTGTACTTCCTGCCACTGCCACACGGGCACGGATCGTTCCGCCCCACCTTCGGCACGGAGCGCTGCTGCGTCTGCGTGCCGCCACCACCCGGCTCGCCGTGCGTGGCCCGGAGCGCCGACGGCGGCAGGCTCCTGGGCACGGCGGCCCCCACCATCAGGTCGGCCTCGCTTGCCTGTACATCGGGCTTCACCGCTCGAGCCGGCACGGCCGCCCGGCGCTGCGGCGGCGGGGCGCCCACCTGCACCTGGAACTTGAAGAACCGGTCCGTGAACGTGGACTTGACGTCGGTCATCAGGTCCACGAACATCTCGAACGCCTCCCGCTTGTACTCGATGAGCGGGTCCTTCTGCCCCCAGGCACGGTACTGAATGCCGGTCCGCAGGTGGTCCAGCTCGAACAGGTGGTCCTTCCACTTCTCGTCCAGCACCTGGAGCATCAGGTGCGACAGCAGCTTCTCCGGAAGATCGGGTGCGTCGTGCCGGGTCGCCAGCTGCTCCCACGAAGCCAGCTTCGCGGCGAACGCCTCGCGGCCCGCGTGCTTGAGCAACTCCTCGAGCGCGTCGGCGTCCGGCACCTTCTCGGGATCGACGATGTCCGGCGCCGAGAGGAGATAGCGCATCAGGAGCTCGTTGCGAATCACCTCGCGGTCCCACTCCTCCGGATTTTGCGCGGCCTGCTCCTGGGCGAAGCGCTTCATCGTGTCGTCGATCAGGCGCGTCGCTTCGGCCTTGAGCTCCTCTCCGCCTTCCAGCGCAAACAGGCGCTCCCCGTAGACGACCTCGCGCTGCTGGTTCATCACGTCGTCGTACTCGAGCAATCGCTTGCGCGCCTGGAAGTTCTGGTACTCGACACGCTTCTGTGCGTTCTCGATGGCGCGAGTCACCAGAGCGTGCGTGATGACCTCGCCCTCCTCGGCGCCCGACTTCTCCATGACCTTGGCGATCCGCTCGGAGCCGAACAGCCGCATCAGGTCGTACTCGAGCGAGAGGTAGAATATGCTCGAGCCCGGGTCGCCCTGGCGGCCCGCCCGGCCGCGCAGCTGGCGGTCGATGCGCCGTGACTCGTGCCGCTCCGTACCGATCACGACCAGCCCGCAGGGCGGATCGTCGTTGCAGTCGAGTTCCTTGATCTTGGCCGCCGAGAGGTCGGCCTCCTCCAACACCTGGCCGAACGGGGCGAGTCCGCGCGCCTTGATGCCGCACACTTCGCACTGCTTCACCCGCGGTCCGAGTTTGATGTCGGTGCCGCGGCCCGCCATGTTGGTCGCGATCGTGACCGAGCCGGAGCGGCCAGCCTGCGCCACGATCTCCGCCTCCCGCTGGTGGTGCTTCGCGTTCAGCACCTCGTGCTTGATGCCGCGTCGCTTGAGCATGCGGGCGAGCGTCTCGGAGACCTCCACGCTGGTGGTGCCGACCAACATCGGCAGCCCGCGCTCGTGCTGCCGCTGGATCTCGTCGATGATGGCGTTGTACTTCTCGCGCCGCGTCTTGTAGATGAGATCGTGGCCGTCCACCCGGCGCACCGGCCGGTTGGTCGGGATCACCATCACCTCGAGCTTGTAGATGGTGTAGAGCTCGGTTTCCTCGGTCTCCGCCGTACCCGTCATGCCCGCGAGCTTGTCGTACATCCGGAAGTAGTTCTGGATGGTGATCGTGGCGAGCGTCTGGGTCTCACCTCGTACCGTGACACCTTCCTTCGCCTCGATGGCCTGGTGCAGGCCGTCCGACCAACGGCGCCCGGGCATGATGCGGCCGGTGAACTCGTCCACGATGAACACCTGGCCGTCCTGCACCACGTACTCGACGTCGTTCTCGTACAGGGCGTGCGCCTGGAGCAGCTTGTGGATGATGTGGAGCTTCTCGCTCTTCTGCGCATACGCGGACTCGAGCTCGCGCCGCCGCTCCACCTTCTGCTCCGCGCTGAGATCCTCGTCGTCGTCCAGCCGCCCGAATTCCTCCGAGATGTCCGGCACGATGAAGAGATCCGGGTCGTCCGGGCTCATCACCTCGACTCCCCGGTCGGTCAGGTGGACCGCGTGCCCCCGCTCGTCCAGCACGAAGAACAGGTCCTCCTCGATGTTCCCCAGGCGCTGCTGTGCCTGCGGCAGCTTGCGGTCCGCCACGCGGTCCAGGTCCACCCGCTGCACGAGCTGCTTGATGGCCGGCTCCTGGAGCCACTTCATCAGGCGCTTGTTCTTGGGCGTCCCCAACTGCGCCTGGTACAGCTTCACACCGGCGTCGTAGTCGGGATCCCCGCCGTCGCCCATCATTCTCTCGGCTTCGGCCACGATCTGGTTGACCGCGGCCGTCTGCTTTCGAACCAGGCTCACGACCTGCGTGTTGAACTGGGCATAAGTGCGGTCGGCCTCGTTCCCCACCGGACCGGATATGATCAGCGGCGTGCGTGCCTCGTCCACGAGGATCGAGTCCACCTCGTCGATGATCGCGTACGCGTGCTCCCGCTGCACCCGCTGATCGAGCGAGAACACCATGTTGTCGCGCAGGTAGTCGAACCCGAACTCGTTGTTCGTGCCGTAGGTGACGTCGCACTCGTAGGCGGCCCGGCGCTCGGGGCTGGAGGGCTCGGTGTCGTCCAGGCAGCCCACGGTGAGGCCGAGGTACCCGTAGACGTGGCCCATCCACTGCGAGTCCCGGCGGGCCAGGTAGTTGTTGACCGTAACCAGGTGCGCTCCGTGGCCGGCCATGGCGTTCAGGTACAGCGGCAGGGTGGCCACCAGGGTCTTTCCTTCGCCGGTGGCCATCTCCGCAATCTTCCCCTGGTGCAGCACGAGGCCGCCGATGAGCTGCACGTCGAACGGCACCATGTCCCACTCGAGCTCGTGTCCAATCACGACGACCTTGGTCCCGAGCAGCCGGCGGCACGCCTCGCGCACCGTGGCGAACGCCTCCGGCAGGATTTCGTCGAGGGCCTTCGCCGTCTGCTTCTTGAGCTCCTCCTCGATCTCGTTGACCTCTGCGTTCAGCTCGTCGCGCTCCTGCGGATCCGGACAGTCGTGCCGCGCCTGCTTCTTCTCGGTGAGCTCCGCGCGCACCTCGCCCAACCGCTCGTCGAGCACGCCGCGCAGCTTCTCCGTCTGCGCCTTGACCTGCTCGTCCGAGAGGGCGCCCAGGCGTTCCTCGTGCTCGTGGATCGCGTCGATTATCGGCTGGATCCGCTTGAGCTCGCGCTCGAACTGCGACCCTATGACCTTCGCTACCAGCTGCTTGAGCATCAGTCTCCTGCGCTGTACAGTCGGTGCGACTCGATGTACTCGGCCACGGCGAGCGGCACCAGATCGTCGATCGGCTCACCCCGGCCCGCGCGCTCACGGACCTCGGTCGCCGAAACATCCACTCGGGGCACCTCGAGAATCTCGCCGACCTTCTCGAGGCCCGGCATCTCGGCGCCTGGGCGCGTCAGCACGATGATTCGTGCCAGCGCCGGGATCGCTTCCGCCTCACGCCACTCCGGAAGGTCGCGGGCCGCATCTGCCCCAATCATTAAACATAACTCGTCCGCGGGGAACTCGGCCCGCAGCGCTCGCAGCGTGTCCACCGTGTACGAGGGGGCCTCGCGATCGAGCTCGCGGGTGTCGAGTACGAAGCGTTCATCGGCGAGCGCCAGCTCAAGCATCGCCACCCTGTCCTCCGGGGAGGCGGCGTGGCCGCCCGCCTTGAACGGCTGCTCTCGGGCGGGCACGAAGTGGACGGACTCCAGCAGGAGGCGATCCGCAGCGGCCGCGGCGACGACGAGGTGGCCGAGATGGACGGGGTCGAAGGAGCCGCCGAAGATGCCGCGGCGCATCTCAGGCTACTCGGAGGCTACGCCCTGGGGACACAGCTTGTCGGCGCGCCGTGAGTCCGGGTAGTACTGGCGCAGATACCCGCACATTTCCCGCTCCTCTTCCTGGTAACCGATCTTGTCGTATGCCTCGATCAGCCGCTCTACCGACCTGGCCGCGTACTCGGTCTGCGGGTAGCTCGCGACAACGTCCTTGAAGTAGAGAATCGCCGAGTCGAAGGCACGCAGCCGGAAGTAGAAGTTGCCGTTCTTGTAGCCCTTCTCGGCGAACCACTCATTCAGGCTCTGGATGCGCGCCTGCGCGGTGTCTGCCGCCTGGCTGGCGGGGTACCGCGCCAGTAGCTCCCGGTAGGTCGCCGCCGCCGTCTCCCCGTACGTCGGATCCAGATCCGGCTTCTTCCACATGCCGGCGTAGGAGTCACCCGCGCGAAGCAGCGCCTGGGGCGCCAGCTCGTTGCGCGGGAACTCGTCCGACACGCGCCGGAACAGGCGCGCCGCCTCCAGCCGCTCGCCGCGCTTCAGGGTGCACTCGGCCAGGTAGTAGCGCACGGTGACGACCCGGGGATCGAACGCGTCGAACTCGAAGATCAGACGCCGGAAGCCCTGCGACGCCTGCTCGCACTTGCCCCGGTTGTACAGATCCACGGACGCCTCGAGCAGCGACTCGGGCGTCGGATACTTGTTCGGGTCCAGGTTCTTGCTGCACGCGGCGACGGCAACCGCCACCGCGATGAGGACTACAGATCGCACTACCGCTCTCCTACCTGACGAAGTTGGCATCGCCGATCAGCCGCAGGCGCTGCGCCACCATGGAGTAGATCGAGTCACCCGGAAACGCCCCTGCGCGCGCCTGTTCGTACGCCTCGATCGCGCCGGTCAGGTCCCCCATCGCAAACCGCACATCGCCGAGGCCCACGTAGGCAACGCGCGCGCCCGGGGAGTCGCCACCCCGGGTCGCGGCGAGCGCGAACCACTTCTCGGCCGCCGATGGCTGCCCCCGGTCGAGCGCCCGGCGTCCGACCTGCAGCGCGCAGAGCACGAGTCCGTTGCGCGCGCGCCGCGTTACCGACTGATCGCGCTGGCGCCGCAGCAGGCTCTCGAAGGCGGTGGTCGCGTCCTCGCACCTTCCCAGCCGCCTCAGCGTCGCGCCATAGACGTACATCAGCGAATCGCGCATCCGCGCATCGGGCGCCCCTGCGGCTGCGTGCACCAGGATCGGCAGCGCC
>JAUVTI010000124.1 GCA_030601605.1 Gemmatimonadales bacterium | reverse complement strand
GCTCGCCGTCGGGCGACCACACCGGGCTGCCGGCAATCCGCCCCGGGGCCGCGACGGTGTCGGGCACGCTGCCGGGCCGGGCCTCTCCCAGCATCAGGTGGGCGCCGTCAGCGGACACGCAGGCGAGCCGGCCCCCTGTCTCGGACCAACTCACCGCGAACTCCCCGGCACACCAATCCACCACCCCAACGACGCCCTCTCCCACGCTCAGCAGCACCACCTGGTCGCCATCCGCGCCGCTCCGCCGCGCCAGAATGAGATCGCCGGAGGGTGATATGTGGCTCGCACCCGGCTGGTAGGCTCCGGCGACGGGGGATTCGCCTGTGAACCCGGGGTCCATCACATCCACCGAGTCGATCGCCACCGCCCAGCCGGATCCACCCCCGCCAGCGGCCTCCTGGCCGCCGGCCCCGTCTCGGCTGGCCGCGGCGCTGCCAAAGCGGCCCGACGAGAGCATCACGGCCACCGCGACGGCGGCAACCACGACCGCGGTGCCTCCGATCGGCAGCGCGTGGCGGCGCCAATCCTTGGGCCGGTTCGTCCGCTCGTGCAGCCACCGCCGCGCCGAGCGCCGCCCCCTCACGACTGGAGCCAGCACGGCCTCGACTTCGGCCAACGCCGCAGCCGGCATGGCATCCAGCACGGTGCGGAGCGTTGCCCTGGCCGATTCATCACCGGCAGTCTGCTCCACCGCCGCAGCCGCGCGTGCGGCGTTCTCTGCAGCGCGCTCCACCTGGCCCGCCGACGCCGCGTGGTGAGCGGCCACCGACCACTCCGCGCTGCGTCCCAGGCGCCCGCCCTCCTCCGCCAGCTCCGCGGCGCGCTCATGGAAGCGGCGCACCTCCACCTCGGACACGCGCCCCAGCGCGGCCGCCGCGAGCTCGTCGTGCAGAACCGTCGGCCGGCCCCCCTGGCGCCCTATGAGCCTGCGGCGCTGCAATGTGCCAAGCGCGGCCTTGAGCGCATCCGAGTCGTACCCGGTCAGGTAGGCCAGATCCTGCATGGAGGTCGCGCGTTCGCACACGGCGAGCGCCGCGAACACGTAGAGGGGCCGCTCCCCGATCATCTCCAGTCGCTGCTGCAGAATGGCGTCGGTCGTCTCCGGTATCGGAAGCGGCCCGCTGCCGTCCCACAGCGCGTCCGAGAACCGCCACCGGCCGGCTTCCACCCGGAGCTCACCGGCGTCGTACAGCGCCTTGAGCAGCTCGAGCACGTAGAACGGGACACCGGAGGTAGTCTCGACCACCCGCTGCGCGAGCTGCCAACCCGTGTCCTCCTCCGGCAGCTCCGCGATCGACCCGATGAAGTGCCACACGTCGGTGACGTCGAGCGGCGCGAGACTCACGTCGGCAACGAGTCCAGCGCCCGTCACCTCGCGCAGTGCACGCCCCGCTTCGGGGACGCGGGCCACGTCGCGTGCAGTGAGCAGGATCAGCAAGTGGGTGGATCGGGCGCGGTGTGCGAGACGATGCACGAATTCAACTGTGGCTGGTGTCGCGCGGTCCAGATCCTCGATGATGAGCACCAGCGCCAGCTCGTCGGAGATGGCCGTGTACGCGTCGAGCAGTGAGACCGCAAGAGCTTCCCGCGGGATCGGCGCCGGCCGCGGGGAGACCGATGCTCCGAAGCGGCTGGCGATCTCCGGGATGAACGCTCCCAGCACCTCCAGAGACGACGGCGACGCGGCGGCAAGGCCCGGAGCGTGGTGCGCCTCCCGCAACATCTCCAGGAAGGGCGCCAGCGGGTCGGACTGCTCCACGGTGTAGCACGCGGAGTTGAGAACAAGGCAGGGATCGCGCTGGAATCGCCGCTCGAGATCGCGGGCGAGACGCGTCTTGCCGATCCCGGCCTCACCCGAGAGCAGCACCGCCCCTCCGTGCCCGCCCAGCGTGCTCCGCCACCGGTCCACGACCACGCCGAACTCCGCCGCTCGGCCCACCAGCTCCGGGTGACGCGGGAAGCCGCGAGACTGCCGCCGGTCGGGGGCCGCGGTGGGCGAGATCGCCCGGGCCAGGGCCTCGTCCACGACCTTCGGCATGCGCTCGCCGTGGATCTCCGCGGCCACCCGCCGCACCTCCTCCGCCGCCGCCTGCGCGCGCACTTCGTCGCCTGCGAGCGCGAGCAGCTCCACCAACTTGATGCGGGGATCCAGGTCGAACGGATCACGCTCTATGAGGCGCTCGGAGTACTGCGCCGCATCCGCCCAGTTCCCGGCGTCCACCGCGGCAGCCACCAGGCTCTTGAGCAACTGGCGCCACTCGGCCGCCAGCTGCTGGCGCATGCCCTCCGCCCACTGCTCGAACTCGCGCGCACCCGAAAGGGCCACATTGCACAGGAAGTCCGAGTCGTACAGCTCGGCCGCCTCGAGCAGCCGCCCCTGCGCCAACAGGGAGCGGAAGTGGTCCACGTCGAACGCCAGGTCGTCCCTGCGGAGCGTGAGGACCTCGTCGCCGCTCAGCAGGTCCCGGTCGGTCCCGTGTCGGATCTGATAGACCACCTGCCGCAGCGCCTGGCGCGCGTCGTGGGGCGAGGAACCCTCCCACAACAGCCCGATCAGCTCCTCGCGCGTGGCCTTGGCCTGAGGCCGGGACGCCAGGTATATGAGGACCGCGAGCTGCTTGGAGAAGCGCAGGCACTCCTTGGCCTCTGCTCTCTCACCGAGCGTGAGCCCGGGAGTTCTGGCGAGGGTACGGAGGTAGAAGCGGGCCATTTGTCTAGGGCAGTCTCGCTCGCTTGGAACGCGTTAGTTCACAGTTATTTCACGCTTCTCTAACGAGTCGCGTGTAAACAAAAGGTGCGCCCAAGAGGTTGTGAGTCAAGTCAAGCGGGGATTGGGGGGCGACCATCATTACCAAGATTCGCGGACAGAGACTGGCACTTGCGGCCGGAGCCATCGTTCTCCTGGCCAGCCTGGCCACCGGCTGCGCCGCAAAACGGGACCAATTCGCTTACGGGCAGCAGCTGAGCCGGATGAACTGCCCGAACGGGGCCGTGACCGTGATGGACACGGTGATCGTTACCGGAGTCAACGGCCAGCGTCAGATGCTGGAGCGGCAGCGGACGCAGTGCGTCCCGGTGTCCGCTCCCTGAGCGCAGCAGTCCACTGAGTCCCTGTGGGGGCGGCGCTGGTTCGCCGCTCCGCAGCAGGGTGTGCCCTGCCACCCCCTCCGGCAAGGCGAACGGCGGCGGGTCTCGCTCGAGACCCGCCGCCGTTCGAATTCCCGTGTTCCAGTTCGGCCTATGACGCCATGGCCTCCAAAGGGTACACGCTCACCTTGAAGCGTTTCTTGTTGTGATGCTCGAACTTCACGACGCCGTCCACGACCGTGAACAGGGTGTCGTCCCTGCCGCGCCGCACGTTCTTGCCCGGATGGAACTTGGTGCCACGCTGCCGCACGAGGATGTTCCCCGCCCGCACCGCCTCACCTCCAAAGCGCTTCACACCGAGGAACTTCGCCTTGGAGTCACGCCCGTTGCGGCTGGAGCCGACGCCCTTCTTATGAGCCATATCCCTACCCGAGCTTTAGGTCGGTGATCTTGATCTCGGTGAAGTCCTGCCGGTGGCCCGTCTTGCACCGCTGGTTCTTGCGCCGCTTGAACCGGAAGACGTAGATCTTGTCGCCTCGCCCGTGACGCACGATCTCACCGACCACCTTGGCACCCTTCAAGGTGGGCTGGCCGGCCTTGACCTTCTTGCCGTCACTGGAGAGCAGGACCTCGTCGAAGGTGATCTTGGCGCCCGGATCCCCGCTCAGCTTGGGAACCCGCAGCGTGACACCCTCCTCGGCGCGGAATTGCTGCCCGGCAGCCTTGAAAATCGCGTATGACATAGACGCTAACTTTACCCAGGGCAGGAGGTTGGGTCAAGGTCCTCAAGCCACCGCGTAGCGGTCCGTCACGTCGCGCCCGGCTGGCTGGGCCACGAGGCGGAAGTCGTCGATCCGGGTGATCGGATCGTCCCTCAGCTCCAGGTCGATGCCGGTGCTGCGCGACAGCTCCTTCAGGAAGTTCGGCTCCTGCTCCATCAGGTAGAGGGCGACCTCCGGGTGCACCCGCACGGCCATGCGGCGCTCGCTCTTGTCCCCCGCCACCCGCGCGAGCGTCCGTTCGAGCCGGCGCACGACCACCTCCGGCCGGAACACCCGCCCGGTCCCGCCACAGGATGGGCAGTCGTCGGCCATGGTGTCCCACAGAGACGGCCGCACCCGCTGGCGCGTCATCTCGATCAGGCCCAGCTGGGATACCTGGAAAGCCCGGGTGCGGGCCCGGTCCCGGCCCAGATGGTTGCGCAGCTCATGCAGCACCTTGTCCCGGTTCCGCTGCGACTCCATGTCTATGAAGTCGATTACGATGATCCCGCCCAGGTCGCGCAGCCGCACCTGACGCGCGATCTCCCGCGCGGCCTCGAGGTTGGTGCGCAGTATCGTCTTCTCGGGATCGTGCTTGCCGGTGTACCGGCCCGTGTTCACGTCGATCGACACGAGCGCCTCGGTGGGCTCGATGATCAGGTACCCGCCCGTCGGGAGGTCCACCCGCTTGTCGAACAGCTCGCGGATCTCCGTCTCCAGATCGTACCCGTCGAACAGCGGGGCGGGCTCCTTGTACTGGGTCACCCGGTTCACCAGATCGGGATCCACCTCCTTGAGGTAGCGCCGGATCTCGTCGAACACCTCCTTGGAGTCGACGATCACCCCGTCCACCTTGTCGCTGAGGAGGTCCCGCGTGATGCCGCTCGTGAGGGACGTCTCCTCGTGCACCAGAGTTGGCACGCGAAGCCGCACGAAGTGGGCCTTGCGCTTGATCTTCTTCCACTGCGCGATGAGCGACTTGAGCTCCCGCTTCACCAGCCCTTCAGTCAGGTCCTCGGCCACCGTCCGCACGATCACGCCGCCGGACTCCTTCGCCATCATCCCGGAGAGCATCTCCCTCAGGCGGCTGCGCTCCTCGCGGCTGTCGATCTTGCGACTCACCCCGACCTTGGAGGCGAACGGCATGTACACCAGGAAGCGGCCGGCCAGTGAGATCTGCCGGGTGACGCGCGGACCCTTGGTGCTTATCGGCTCCTTGGTGACCTGCACCAGGATCGACTGGTTCCGCTTGACGAGGTCCTGAATGTTGGGGATACCGCGGTTGTTGCGGTTGTTGCGCGCCGGACGCCCGTCATCGTCAACCGAGTCCTCGTCCGGCTCGACGAGGTCGGAGGCGTGAAGGAAGGCGCTCTTTTCGAACCCTATGTTGACGAATGCCGCCTGCATGCCCGGCAAGACCGCATCGACCTTGCCGAGGTAGATGTTCCCTACTGTGCGCCGAAGCTCCGGTCGATCATGAAGCAGTTCGACTAGGCAGTCGTCCTCCAGTATGGCCACACGCGTCTCGCGCTGGCCGGCGTTGATGAGAATCTCGCGTTTCAACTTCCCTTACCCTGGCTCCCACGATCGGTCGTCGAGCGGAAGAGCTTTCCCTCGCGGCCGTCGCGCCGAGCCCATGTCTGTGGAGTGGCGGCTCCAAGGCCCGGTCGGACCAGGATGTCGCCCCTCTGCGGTTTATGCGAACTAACTGCTCAACTCCGGGTGCCGGCGCTGGCGCCAAAGGCCCCCCGACAACCGGAGACGTTGAAGCCACACTCAAGTGGTGCTGCAACATGGTGTCGTAAGGATAGATAGGACCTTGAGTTACGTCAACTGGGACGTACGTTTGGTTGGTCGAGCCGGCAGACGAGGGCACCGTGACGGACCTACCCCACGACGGGAAGCTCGCGGACGGGAGCATCCCCGCGACCCCTGATGACCTCTTCAGGCGGCGGGAGGCGCTCGGGATTGCCACCAGCACGGTGCACCACCCTCCGGTCTTCACGGTGGAGGAGGCCAAGCGGGTGCGCGGCCCGGTCGAGGGGGCGCACACCAAGAACCTCTTCCTGCGCGACAAGAAGGGCCGCAACATGTGGCTGGGGGTGTGCCTCGAGGACCGGGACGTGAACATCAGGCAGCTGGAGGGAAAGATGGGCACGACCAGGCC
>JAUVTI010000055.1 GCA_030601605.1 Gemmatimonadales bacterium | reverse complement strand
CGCGCAGATCGCCGACGTGTGCGGCCACTGTCACCGCATGCTCGAGCAAGCGCTCTTGGAGGGACCCCATGGGCGGCCGGCGCTCGATGGCAGCATCCCGGGGTGCTTGGCCTGCCACAGCAATCACGGCACCGCCCGCACCGAGCCCGACGAGATCGCGGCCCTGTGCGCCTCTTGCCACGACGGCGATGCGGGGCCGGGGCTCATGGGCATCGAGATCCAGGAGCAGGTTCTGCGGGCCAGCGAGGAGCTCCACCTGGCGGCCGAGGCCATCGCGGAGCTCGAGCTGATGGGGCACGACGTGGACGATGCGCGCTTCCGCTACCAGGCGGCGCTGTCCGAGTACAAGCAGATCGCGCTGGTGCAGCACAGCCTGGATCTCGAGCAACTCGAAGACCTCGGCCTCAGGGTGCGGTCCAGCACCGGCATCATCCGGGGCACGGCGGAGGCCCACGCCGAGGAGCAGTGGGAGCACAAGCTGCTGCTGATCCCCGTCTGGTTCCTGGCGCTCTCGGCGATCGCGCTGGCCTGGTTCAAGCTGCGCGAGCTGGGCAAGTAGGCGCGAGGCTTCATGGCTCGCCTCACCTCCCAGTTCGAGCGCCTCTCCCGGCCGCTCAAGATCGGGATCCAGATAGGCGTGCTGGCTATCATCCTCGCGGCGGTGGGCACCGTGGGGTTCGTCGAGTACAGCGCACAGCCCAAGTTCTGCACCAGCTGCCACCTGATGCAGCCCTACTACGATTCCTGGGCCACCTCGTCGCACAACGACGTTCCGTGCATCAAGTGCCACTACGCCCCTGGCATCAAGGCCGAGGCGATGGGAAAGATGCAGGCGGCGAACCAGGTGGTGAAGTACGTGACGGGCGCGTACGGCACAAAGCCGTGGGCCGAGATCGAGGACGCCGCCTGTCTGCGCTCGGGCTGCCACTCGCTCCGCAAGGTTGAAGGGGTGGTGAGCTTCAACGGTGTGCGGTTCGACCACGCGCAGCACCTGGGAGAGCTACGCCGCGGTAAGCAGCTGCGCTGCACGAGCTGTCACTCGCAGATCGTACAGGGTGACCATTTGGCGGTGGAGCAGGCCACCTGCAACCTGTGCCACTTCAAGGAGCGCGATCCCGGAGAACCGGTAGCCGGTTGCATCGGTTGCCACGTCTCGCCGCCGCGTGTCGTGTCGCCGGCCGGCTTCGTCGTGGATCACGAGCAGTACGTGGAGGACCTCGTGCCCTGTGTGTCCTGCCACCAGCAGGTGACGGAGGGCTCGGGCGCTGCGGAGGAGGCGCGCTGCTGGAACTGCCACAACATCCCCGAGCGGATCGAGCAGTTCGACAACACCACTCTTCTGCACCGCGTGCACATCTCAGAGCACAACGTGGAGTGCACCCAGTGCCACCTGCCGATCGTGCATCGCATGGTGGCCCTGGCGGAGAGCGCCGAGCTCGACTGCGCCGCATGCCACCAGCGCGTCCACGAGGCGCAGCAGCAGCTTTTCTCGGGGATCGGGGGACACGGCGTGGAGAACCAGCCCAGCTCCATGTTCCTCGCGCGGGTGTCGTGCACGGGCTGCCACGAGCTGACCCGGTCGGTGGGCGCACACGAAACCGTGCGTGGCGCCGGCGAGGCGTCCTGCCTCTCGTGCCACGGGATTCGTTACGCCAACATCCTCCCGGCGTGGCAGGAGGGAACGGACCGCAAGGTGCGGAAGGTGAGTCAGGTGGTGGCGGCCGCCCGGCGGGCCGCGGGAAGCGCGCCGGTCAGGACGCGCCGGCAGGTCGACAGCCTGCTCACCCTCGCCGGCGAGAACGTGGATTTCGTGGAGCAGGGCAAGGGCGCCCACAACATCGCCTTCGCCGACGAGCTGCTGCGGGCGAGCATCGAGCTAGTGCGCGAGGCTGTCAGTGTGGGAGGGCTGCCGTACGCGGTTCCCGATGTGGATCTGGGTCCCCGCATCAGTGAGAGCTCTTGCCTGCAGTGCCACCTGGGCGTGGAGCGGCAGGCCGTGCGGTTCGGCGGCACCGAGTTCGATCACGAGCGCCACGTGGTCCGGGCCGGGCTCTCCTGCACCAGCTGCCACACGTCGTTCGAGGACCACGGCAGGACCCTGCTCACGTCCCAGGCGGACTGCGCAGGATGCCACCACGCGCAGATCGGCACCCGCAACTGCGCCGAGTGCCATGCGGGGCCGGGTGGTGCACCGGAGACGCCGGTGGCGACCGAGATCGGGGACTTCCCGCACGCGGCGCACCACGAAGCAGGCCTGGCGTGCTCGACGTGCCACCAGCCGCCGGCCATGAGCGCCGCGGGAGTGGACTGCGTGGCCTGTCACGATTTCCACCACCAGCCGGAGGCCAGCTGCGTCTCCTGTCACGGCGAGGGTGCGAAGGAGAAGCACATGCTCGCGTTCGCGCACTCCCAGTGCTCGAACTGCCACGGCGCCAAGGCAAAGGGGATCACGGAGTGGACGCGCCAGGTCTGCACCGTGTGCCACACGGACAGGGTGGAGCACAACGCACCGGCCGCGTGCCACCTGTGCCATCAGATGGATGCGCTCTCCGGGGAGCAATAGTGGCGTCATCCTGATGGCACCGCGCGCGGTGCCGGATTCCCCGACGTTTCGAGACCGCTCAAGTGGTGGATTCCACCACACTCACTGTAGGGTAATTCCACACAACGATACCTCCCGGCCTGTTTGAACTTTCGGCAGTTTCGGGCCCGATTGCGGTCCGCCGGTGCCGAGAATCTCGACAGTCGGTGGGTGTGGTCCGCCGCCACGGCGGCCGCCGTGAGTCACAGTAACCCCCTACAGGACAATGGATTAGGACACAGGCCACGAACGCGGTCCACGGTGGCATCACCCTTGCCAATAGAAGAGGTGTAAACACCGGCCAGGAGACCAAGATGGTCGTGCTATTGGCAGTTCTCACGGTGGTGGCTCTGATCGCCCTCGACTACTTCGTCCTCCGCAAGCGGCGGGCGAATCAGCCGGTCGAGATCCGGCTTCCGGGGCTCGAGCCGCTCTCCCACACGATCGACCAGGTGCCGGACGGCGTGTTCCTGCAGCCGACCTACACCTGGACCCGCATCCGCGAAGACGGCGACCTGTTGATCGGCGTGCATCCCCTGCTGCTGGGCCTGCTGGGGGCGCCCTACCGCTTTGAGCTGCTCGGCAACGGCAGCGCGGTGGAGAAGGGCATGCCGCTGATCGGGCTCGAGCGCAACGAGCGTCGGCTTTCGGTTCCCTCTCCCGTGGAGGGCCGCGTCACCGCGGTCAACCGACGGTCCACCGGGGAGACCCAGTGGAAGGGGTTGGAGGCGCCCGAGGGAAGCTGGCTGTACCGCATCCGGCCCGCGCGCGTGCAACAAGAGGTCAGGGGCTGGATGATCGCCGACGCGGCAGTCGCGTGGACGAAGCAGCAGTACGAGGGCATCCGGGACTACCTGACCCGTGTGGCCGGTCTCGGGGAGGTGGGCGTCACGATGGCCGACGGGGGCGACGTCCCCATCGGCGTCCTGGCGAGCCTCGACGACGCCGGCTGGAACGGTTTCCAGGACACCTTCCTCTCCATGTAGGCCTGAGCGGCGGCTGGTGCCGCCGAGGGTCTACGGAGGTGCTGCGTGACGGGCCTGTGCCACGTCACACAGCGGGGTGAAGGGCGCGCGAAACAGGAATCCGGGGGGGAAGAGAAGGGATTTCGCATGAAGCGACGAGACTGGCTCAAGACCGTGTGCGCCACGGGCGGGGCGACACTCGCCGCGACGGGCCTGCGCGCAGCAGAGCCCGCCGAGGCACAGCCCGTGAGCGACCGGGTGGGCGTCCTGGTGGATACGACGAAGTGCATAGGCTGCCGCATGTGCGAGTTCGCGTGCGCCCGGGCAAACGACCTGCCCGAGCCCGAGCAGCAGATCGACCGCGCGGTGCGGCGCGACACGACGCCCGACCAGTGGACCGTGGTCAACCGCTACGAGACCGAGCAGGGCGTGGTCTACCGCAAGCAGCAGTGCATGCACTGCCTGCAGCCGGCCTGCGCCTCTGCCTGCCTCACCAAGGCCATGTACCGCACCCCGGACGGGCCGGTGATCTGGCGCGAGAGCAAGTGCATGGGATGCCGCTTCTGCATGGTCTCGTGCCCGTTCGACGTGCCGAAGTTCGAGTACGACAGCCCGGTGCCCAAGATCCAGAAGTGCCAGCTCTGCTGGAGCCGGCTGCAGGAAGGCGAGCAGCCGGCGTGCGTGGCGGGCTGCCCGACCGGCGCGCTCAAGTTCGGCAAGCGGCGGGACCTGCTGGATGAGGCCCGTGACCGCATCTACCACGCGCCCGACAAGTACGTGCACCACGTCTACGGGGAGGGCGAGGTGGGCGGCACGACCTGGCTCTACCTGTCGCCGGTGCCGTTCGACCAACTCGGACTGCGGACCGACATCGGGAACACGGCGTTCCCAACGTACACGCGGGAGTTCCTGTATGCGGTGCCGTTGGTACTCACGCTAGCGCCGCCGTTCCTGCTGGCGCTGAGCCGGGCCTCGCGGGCGCGGGAAGTGGCGGAGGAAGAGGGGGAAGGGGGTGAGGCATGACGATGCATCTCGTGGACGGCCCGCGTCCCGACCTCCGCGCGGAGGCGCGCCGCTTCGGCCGCTTCATGCTGCAGGAGCTCAAGCCCAAGGGGCCGCTGCTCACGCCGTTCAATGTGATCACTGGTGCGATCATCCTGCTGAGCGCCGTGCTGCTGACCATCCGGTTCACCAAGGGGCTCGGCGCGATCACCAACCTGTCGCAGGACGTCCCCTGGGGCCTGTGGATCGGGTTCGACGTGATCACAGGCGTGGCGTTCGCCGGCGGCGCGTACGTGATCGTGTTCATGGTCTACATCATGGGCCAGGAGAAGTACCACCCCATAGTGAGGGTCACGGTGCTCAACGGCTTCCTGGCGTACGTGTTCTATGCCGGGGCGCTGCTGCTCGACCTGGGCCGGCCGTGGAACGTGATCAATCCGGTCATCGGGAACTCGTTCGGCGTGAGCTCGGTGCTGTTCCTGGTGGCCTGGCACTTCATGCTCTACATGTTTGCCCAGTTTGTGGAGTTCTCGCCCGCCGTGGCGGAGTGGCTGGGGTGGAAGCGGGTGCGCAAGGTGCTGGGCGCCATGACCCTGGGCGCGGCCATCTTCGGGATCACGCTCTCGATACTGCACCAGTCGGGGCTGGGAGCGCTGTACCTGATGGCCAGGGACAAGGTGCACCCGCTGTGGTACTCCGAGTTCATCCCGATCCTCTTTCTCGTGTCGAGCATCTTCGCCGGCCTCTCGCTGGTGATTTTCGAGGGCTCCATCACCCACAAGGTGTTCCACCACCGGGTGGGCCGGCGGCTCGCCGCCACCCACGGCGACATCGTGCGCGGACTCGCGCGCATCTGCGCGGGGGCGATGTTCGTCTACCTGTTCGCGCAGATCCTGGTGTTCGTGCACGGCCAGCGCTGGGAGTATCTGGGCACCGGCCTGGGCTGGTGGTACCTGCTCGAGCTGGTCGGGTTCGTGGCCGTGCCCGCAGGACTCTACATATACGGGTTCCGCAACAACCGCGTTCCCGTGATCCGAGTGGCGGCAGCCTTGGCCCTCGTGGGAATTGTGCTCAACCGCCTCAACGTGACGGTCATCGGCTTCAAGTGGTACGCAGCCCAGCGCTACGTGCCGACCTGGATGGAGATCGTGGTCACCCTGGCGGTCATCTCGGCGGAGCTGTGGGTGTTCCGCTGGGTCATCAACCGGATGCCGGTCCTGGACTTCGACATGTCGGAGTCGGGCCACGCGCAGGAGCGCGAGGAGCGGGCCGGCGTCGTAGCGGCGTAACGGGAGCGAGCGTATGCAAGGCGTCGAGAGCGTAGACCTGTTTGCCACCAAGGGCCTCGAGTACCTGCTCGTCATGGGCTACCTGGTGGTGCTGATCGGATTCTGGCGATTACTGATGCGCCCCCCGGTGCGAACCGGGCCGGCCGTGCGGCGTCCCGGACACGCTCGTGTGGGTGGCTGGTTCGACGTGCGGGACGGGATCTACTTCCACCAGGGCCACGGGTGGGCGGTCCCGGACGAGGAAGGCGTGGCGACCGTGGGGATGGACGACTTCGCCCAACGGCTGCTCGGCGCGCCGGTGGCCGTCGAGCTCCCGCCGGTGGGCATGCGTCTCGAGGAAGGGGGGCGGGGGTGGTCGCTCAGGTTCGACTCCAAGTCGGTCGACATGCTTTCACCGGTGGGCGGCGAGGTGGTCTCCGTGAACGAGGCCGTGCAGGCATCGCCGGACCTGGTCAACCAGGACCCCTATGAACGGGGCTGGCTCATGAAGGTGAGAATGCCGCGGCCGGAGACTGCGCGGCGCAACCTGCTGAGCGGTAAGCTGGCCCGTGCGTGGATGGCGGACACCGTAGAGAAGCTGCGGGCGATGCGCACGGGCGAGTTGGGGGTGGTCCTGCCCGACGGCGGAGTGCCGGTTGCGGGGTTCGTGCGGATGATCGCGCCGGAGAACTGGGATGAGGTGGCGCGGGAGTTTCTGTTGAGCGAGTAGCCGCGCCGCCGTCGGTGGCGGCCGGCCCGGGGGAATGTCATGAGTGGATCCGGAACCGTGAATTGCGAGGAGCTGCCCTGCATCTGGGTGCTCGCCGGGGTGCTGAGCTACCGGCTGTGCGACCGCAACTACGACTGCGAGCACTGTGAGCTGTTCCGCGCGCTGCAGGGCGGAGGAGAGCCCACCGCCGCGCACGAGCCCGCGCTCGCCGGTGCACCGGCTGGGGGCGCAGCGCCGGACGTCGCCGCCGTAGACAGCCAGGTCAACCCCTATGTGTGGCGCCTGCTCGAGGGCTGCGAGGTGCATCTCGACCGCCCCTACAGCCCGGGACATTGCTGGCTGCGTGAGGAACCCGGTGCGGAAGTGGCCGTCGGCCTCGACGGCCACATGATGCGGATTCTCCATCCGGTGGACGAGATCGTGGCGCCCCGCGTGGGTGTGTGGCTCAAGCGCGGCGAGCCGTTTGGCTGGATCATGCGGGGACGCTCGGCGATCCCGCTCGAGACCCCGCTTTCCGGCGAGGTCCTGGCAGTGAACGACCGGTACCGCAGTGCGGTGCGGCGCGGGGAGGCGACCGGCGGATGTGACCAGTGGCTGTTCCGGCTCGCGGCGCACGAGGCGGTCGACGACGTCCCGGAGCTGTTTCGGGGCGAGCGGACGCTGCTCTGGTTCCTCGAAAAGATCCAGCTCCTCAAGCGCCATCTGCGGGAGGCCGTGGCTCCGGGAGCCCCCGCAGCGCTGGGCATCACCATGGCCGACGGCGGCGCTCCCCCGCACGTGGAGTCGGTTCTGGGGCGGGAGCGGTTCGAGACACTGGTAGAAGAGCTGTTCCATATGCAGATTTAGGCAGGGCGTTCGGCCTTCCCGCTGTCGGCGGGTCCGGCGCCCGATGTCGGGGGGGAGGAGAGGGGTCGCCGATGGCCAGGTTGGCGAAGCTCAGATCGGTCACGTCCTCGCTCAGCGTTCAGCTGTTCCTGGTCTTCTTTCTCACGATACTGCTGGTCTTCACGATCCACGCGCTGCTCTCCAGCAGCTTCCAGCGCCAACTGTTCCAGCGACACATGCTGGCCGACGCCCAGCGCGTGAGCGCGCTCATCGGGCAGAGCCTCTACACGAGCATGCTGCACAACGAGCGAGAGCGCACATCGGCCATGATCGCGCTCATCGCCGACGAGGGGAGCGTCGAGGCCATCCGCATCTACGACAAGGGAGGGGTGATCCGGTTCTCGAGCGTGCCGGGCGATGTGGGCACCGTGGTGGACGTCGAGTCGGAGGCGTGCCGCATGTGCCACGCAGGAGTGGACCCGCTCCCCAGTGTGCCCCCGGAAGACAACGCGCGGATCCTCGATCCGGACGGCGGACATCGCGTGATGGATTTCACCCACCCGATCCGCAACAGCGAGAGCTGTTGGGATGCGGCATGCCACGCCCACTCACCGGACCAGTCCGTGCTTGGCGTGCTGGACGTGCAACTCTCCATGCGCGAGGTGGACCGGGAGGTCGCTGACTCGCGGCGGCGCACCTTCCTGCTGGCGGCGAGCATCATCTTCCTCTCGGCGCTCCTCATGGCGGCACTGGTTTATCGCTCCGTGTACGTACCCACGCGGAAGCTGCGCCGAGGGACCGAAGCCCTCGCGCGCGGTGATCTCGACGTCGCGATCGACCTCCAGCGGTCTGACGAGCTGGGCGCGCTGGCCGCCTCATTCAACCAGATGGCGCGCAGCCTCAAGCAGGCCGACGCCGAGAGCCGCGCCTGGTCGGAGACGCTGGAGGAGCGCGTTCGGGAGAAGACCGGGGAGCTGGAGCAGATTCATCAGGGCATGCTCCAGGTGGAGAAGGCGGCATCTCTGGGCAAGATGGCAGCCACCGTGGCGCACGAGCTCAACAACCCGCTCTCCGGCATCCTCACCTATGCGAAGTTGCTGACGAGGAAGCTCGACACACGCCTGCCGGACGGCGAGGACAAGATCCGGATACTCGAGAACCTGGAGTTGATCCGCGGGGAGTCCCTGCGCTGCGGCAACATCGTGCGGGATCTCCTGACGTACGCCCGGGAGAGCCGGCCGGAGCTGCAGTCAGCACACCTGCACGAGCTGATTGGGCGGGCGCTCAAGGTGGTGGGGCACCACACCAAGCTGGGCGACATCCAGGCGACGACGACGCTCCGGCTGGACGACGACACCATCGTGTGCGACGCTGAGCAGATCGTCCAGGCGTTGGTCGCCCTGCTGATGAACTCCATCGAGGCCATGCCCGACGGCGGACGGCTCACCGTCGAGAGCTGGGCGGCGCCGCGCGACCTGGAGCACCGCGTGTGCTTCAGCGTGCGCGACACCGGAGTGGGTATCCCCGAGGATGCCCGCCAGCACGTGTTCGACCCGTTCTACAGCACGAAGAACGAGACGAAGGGGGTTGGACTGGGGTTGGCGGTGGTGTACGGCATCGTGCAGCGGCACGAGGGCCAGATATCGGTGGATTCAATCGTGGGGCGGGGAACGACCTTTACCATTGAGGTTCCCCGCGACCCTGAACGGGTGGCTCGGGAGCGCGCTGGATAGACGGGAGAGCAGGTGGGGTCATGAAAAAGCGAAAGATCCTGATCGTCGACGACGAGCTGTCTGTGCGGAAGTCGCTCGAGGAGTGGTTTCTGGAGGACGGCTTCGCGGTCGAGACGGCGGAGGACGGGAACGCAGCGCTCGAGAAGATGCACGCGGGGCCGTACGACATCATCATAGTCGACCTCAAGATGCCCGGCATGGACGGCATCACGCTGCAGAAGCGGGTGCGCGAGATCGACCCGAACGCGGCGATAGTGATCCTCACCGCGTACGCCTCGGTGGAGACCGCGGTCGAGGCCCTGAAGTTGGGTGCGTTCGACTACGTGACCAAGCCGGTGGACCCCGACGAGCTGTCGAACCTCGTGCGCAATGCGCTCAGGCAGAAGGAACTGGAGGAGGAGAACGTCCGGCTGAAGGAGAAGGTCTCGGAGCTCGCGCCCGCAACGCCCATCATCGGCGACAGCCCGGAGATGCGGCACGTGCTGGAGATGGTCCGAACGGTGGCCGAGACCGACTCGACGGTCGTAATCCACGGCGAGAGCGGAACGGGCAAGGAGCTCATCGCGCGGGCCGTCCACGCACAGAGCAAGCGGCGGTTCTTCCCGATCGTGGCGGTCAATTCGGGGGCCATCCCGGAGTCGCTGCTCGAGAGCGAGCTGTTCGGCCACGAGAAGGGGGCGTTCACTGGGGCGCATTACCGCCGCAAGGGAAAGATCGAGCTGGCGCATGGTGGCACGCTGTTCCTCGACGAGATCGGGGACATCTCGCCCAAGATGCAGGTGGACCTGCTGCGCGTGCTGGATACGAAACGGTTCACGCGGCTGGGCGGCAGCCAGGAGATCACGTCCGATTTCCGCCTCGTGTGCGCCACCAACAAGAACCTGGAGGAGCTGGTCGCCACGGGCACGTTCCGCGAGGACCTGTATTACCGCATCAACGTGTTCTCGATCCTGGTGCCGCCGCTCCGGGAGCGGCGCGAGGACGTCCTGCCGCTGATCCAGCACTTCGTGGAGAAGTACGCCCGCGCCATGGGGAGGCCGGTCAAGGAGGTATCCCCCGAAGCCCGGGCGCTGCTGCTGGAGTACCGCTGGCCGGGAAACGTGCGCGAGCTGGAGAACGCCATCGAGC
>JAUVTI010000006.1 GCA_030601605.1 Gemmatimonadales bacterium | reverse complement strand
CCTCGCGCGCGGGAATCGACACGCGCGCCGTCTTGAGGGAGTTGTCACTCCGAAATGCCACCCCGAAGTGCAGCTTGCGCGAGCGTGCATAGAGGATCCCCACCGAGAACCCGAGTCCCGAGTAGGACACCTGGCTTCTGTGGTCGAGGGGGCGGTAGAGACTGTCAGAGTAAGCCCGCTTCAGATCTTCCTGGGTGGAGCCGGTCATGATGTGGACGGCGCCCCCCACCACGATGCCGCTGAAGAGCTCCCAGCCGATCGCACCCCTGATGTCCGCGATCGCCCCAACGGAGCGCGTCTCGTCCGCCACGAACACGGTGTCGCCCCGCAACACCAGAGTATCGACCGTCAACAGGTCGAAGCTGCGCTCAGCATAGATCGAGTAGTTGGCGGCGAAAGTGATCGGGGTGCCCGGGAGCACGCCCGCGATGAGAGCATAGGGAAACCGCGTATCCCGCAGGTTCTCCACCGTCCCGGTACGCACAGTGTACTCGCGGAACGAGGAGATCGATGCAGCCGCCACAGTGAGGCGCGAGATGTCGCCGACGGCCGCCGGGTTCAGGGCCGATTCCCGATCGGTGGCGTCGAGACCGCTGCCCAGCGAGCGCGAATGCACTCCACTCGGCCTCCCCACGTACCCGACGCCGAGAACGCCGTAGAGCGATACCTGAGCCGCGGCGTCGGTGGCGGCCACGGCAAGCAGCAGTGCGATCAGCGTCGCGCAGCGCCTCATCGTGGCTCGGGCCTGGGGAAGAGGGGGATGAACGTCACGTGCAGCGAAGGCGCGAAGGCTGTGTTGCGACTCGACCAGAATCGCAGCTGCGCGCTCTGGCCGCCCTCCGGCACGATCCGGAGCATGATGGACGCCGGCAGCAGTGTGTCGGTCCGCAGCGCCTTGAGGATATGTGTCACCTCGATGGCGATAGTGTCGGTCGACCCCACGATCACATTGGCTGCTCCAATGGCGCTGGTATCGGGGAACGCCAGGAGCGGCGACTTGGCCCCGATGTCGGCCGTCAGGGCATCTGCTCTGAGGCGCAGCGTGTCACCCGGGGCACCCGGCACCGCCTCCGAGGGCACGAGATACAGGGTCGCCCTCGAGATATCCGAGGAGTCCGTCACGTAGATCGGGAGGTTCACGCGCAGCAGGGAGCGCCACGCGGGCGCGCTCCCGACAGCCAGAGCCTCGGCAGCGCGAGGCGGCCAGGCGGCGAACACGTAGGTGTCCATGTCCGGCTGCCGCGCGTCCTTCACCTGGATCGTGTCGACGACCATTGAGTCCGCCGGGATCAAGCCCACGTCCAGCGTGTCCAGCTCCGCAGAGTCCAGCACGAGCGGGACGGTGTCCACCACGGTCAGCCAACTGCTGAACAGCGAAGGGCGGCCTCCGTCCCGCGTACCGAGGTGCGTGTAGCCCTCCCCGCCCGAGACACCCCGCAGCCCCACACCCACCGCCGCAGTCAGGCTGTCCGCAACGAAGTCGGGGAACGCCGAGAGCGGCAGTACGACCGACACGGTGCTGTCGTCCCCCAGTGAGTCCGGCACCGCGATCGTCGCGATCAGCGTGCTGTCCTGGAACCAGGGATCCGTGTCGGCAAACGTGGTCGCCGTGTCCACGGCTACGGGCAGCCGGTAGATCAACAGCTCGAAGCCGACGGTCGGATCGGAGGTCCGGCGCACCCTGAGATCGAGCTGGAACGAGTCCAGCGAGAGGATCTCCCTTCCCTCGATGGTGTCCGCGAACGAGATGTACCGGATCAGCGAGCGGCTGTCGGGCGCCGACCCTTCGGTGACCGCTTCCATCCACGCCGCGGAGTATGCGGGGACGTACCCAACGTACGAGCTGTCCTCGACGATGCTCCCCGGAAACAGCGTGTCGATCTCCTGCACGAGCCGCGTGGGACAGAACTCGGGACACGAGCCCGGAGCTACCACGTCCTCGCGGCACGACCACATCACGACCAGGGAGAGCCCCAGCCACAGGGAAGTCCTCACGAGCGCCCGGGAGCGACGGCGCGTCATGTCGCGCGGCCCTCCAGGCCGAAAGCGTCGGGCAGGAGATCGGCCAGGCGCCAGCGCCGGGTGTCGCCCTCCCCCACGGCCTGAACCTCGAGATCGGGGCCGAACTCCACCAGCGCCTGCCGGCACGCGCCGCACGGCGAGCCCGGGGGAGAGGCGTCGGTCACCACCACCAGGCGACGGAACCGCCGCGCGCCGGCGGCCACCGCGGCCCCGAGCGCAACGCGCTCCGCACACATCGTAAGCCCGTATGAAGCGTTCTCCACATTCGCTCCCGCAAAGACGCGCCCGTCATCGGCCTCGAGCGCCGCCCCCACACGATACCCACTGTACGGGGCGTGCGCCTGGGCCTGCGCGGCGCGCGCCGCTGCGATCAGTTCATCCACGGTGCCACCTGCCCCAGGAACGAGGTCCCGGCATCGAGCTCCACTGCAAAATACTCGGCAACGGTCGCTCCCACGTCGGCGAACGTGGGACGCGCACCGAGCGCCACCGGCTGCACGCCGGGACCGACCACCAGGACGGGTACCATCTCCCGCGAGTGATCGGTCGATTCCGTTGTCGGATCGTTGCCGTGATCCGCCGTCAGGATCATCAAGTCGCCTTGCCTCAGCATCCCGACCAGCGCCGGCAGCAACCCGTCCAGCTCGCGGAGCCCCCTGTAGAACCCCGCAGGGTCGTTGCGGTGCCCCCACTCCTGGTCGAACTCGATCACGTTGGCAAACACCATCCCGCGCTCCATCTCCCCCAGGGCGTCGGCCACGTAGCGCAGCGCCTCCGCATTGCCCGCCGCGTGCCGGCTCTCGATGCTGCGCCCGGCGAACAGGTCGTCCACCTTGCCGACACCGCGCCGCGGCACGCCCGCAGCCGCCAGCCGATCGAGCAGAGTCTCGGATGGCGGCGCCAGCGAGAAGTCGCGCCGGTTGGGCGTGCGGCGAAACGCACCGACCTCGCCCACGAACGGCCGCGCGATCACACGCGAGACCGCGTTCTCACCCACCAGCACGCTTTCACGGGCTGTGCGGCACGCAGCGTACAGCTCCTCGAGCGGCACGACTTCCTCGTGCGCGGCAATCTGGAAGACGCTGTCGGCCGAGGTGTAGACGATCCAATCGCCGCGCTCGATGTGCCGTGCCCCATACTCCTCGATGATGGCCGTGCCCGAAGCGGTCTCGTTGCCCAGCACGCCCCTCCCGGTGGCCTCCGAGAACGCTGCGATCACGTCACTGGGGAAACCCTCCGGGTACGTGGGGGAAGGCCGCTCCAACACCACACCGCAGAGCTCCCAGTGCCCGGTCGTGCTGTCCTTGCCGGCAGACAGCGGCAGCGCCACCCCGTGCGCCGCCTGCGGCGCCGAGCACCGCATGCCGGCGAGCGGCCGGCAGCAACCCAGCCCGAGTGACTCGAGGTACGGCAGGTCCAGGCCACCCACCGACCGCGCCACGTTTCCCAGCGTGTCGCTCCCGGCGTCGCCGTAGCTCTCTGCGTCGGGTGCCGCACCGATCCCCACTCCATCGAGGACGATCAGGGCAACGCGCCCCGCTCCCGTCATGCGTCCGGATAGATGCGGGGGACGCGCGCGCCGATGCTCGTGAGCGCCTCGTAGGAGACCGTCCCGCTCCAGGAGGCATACTCGTCGATCGAGATCGTCTCCCCGCCGTCACTTCCCACCAGCGTCGCGACGTCCCCGACCGCCACACCGCCGCCGCCGGGGCACAGCTCCACCATCACGAAGTCCATGGTCACGCGCCCAACGAGCGGGCGGCGCCGTCCGCCGAGCAGCACCTCGGCCCTTCCCTGCACCGCGCGAGGCACGCCGTCCGCGTAGCCGATCCCCACCGTGGCGACCACCGTATCAGTGGGCGCGGTCCACTCGCCGCCGTAGCTCACCGACTCCCCGGCCGGGAGTCGCCTGACGCTCACGACGGGCGCCCTCAGCGCCGCCACCGGGTGTGGCGGCTCCAGGTCGGCCGCGTGCAACCCGCCGTAGAGAAAGATGCCCGGACGCACCAGGTCGAGCTGCTCCCCCAATCTCCAAACGCCGGCGCTGTTGGCCGCGTGCACCAACCGCGGACGGACGCCCAGCGAGGCCAGCGCGGCCTGCAACCGCTCCCACTGCTCGGCCACCTTCTCCGGCCCTTCGTCGGCGGCGCTGAAGTGTGTGAAGGCGCCCTCCATGTTCGCGGTGGCGCATCCGCGCAGGCGCGCCACATCGTCCCACCGCACGCCACAGCGCCCCATCCCCGTGTCCACCTCGAGGTGGAACGGCCCGCTCCACGCGGCCGCCACGTCAGGATCGTCGAGCACCGCCCGAAGGTCGTGCTCGCGGTACACCGCCTGCAGCTCTGGTCCGGTGGGAGTGAGCACCAGGATGGGCCGGCCAATCGCGGCACGGCGCAGCTCGATTCCCTCCTCCACTGTGGCTACTCCGTACCCCCAGGGATTCACCGTCTCCAGCGCGTGCGACACGCGGACGGCTCCCATCCCATAGGCGTTGGCCTTGACCATGGGAAGAAGGGCCGCACCCCGCGCTGCGGCCAGCACGGTCCGCGCGTTGGCTACCAGTTTCCCCAGGTCCACCTCCACCCACGCGC
This sequence comes from Gemmatimonadales bacterium, assembly GCA_030601605.1. GTDB lineage: Bacteria > Gemmatimonadota > Gemmatimonadetes > Gemmatimonadales > GWC2-71-9 > WVYX01. The sequence goes on along the minus strand of JAUVTI010000006.1, from coordinate 25,196 downwards.
GGTTAGTCGAGACCCTCGTTTGCGTGCTCACGGACGGACGCGTATTGTACCGGCGCAATGACGCAAATGCAAGAACCATCAGCGCTTGGACGCATTGTCGAGCTCGTGCGCGAGCTCCGCAAACGGTGCCCCTGGGACGCCGCTCAAACTCCCGAGAGCCTGCGGCCATATCTCGTCGAGGAAGCCCTCGAGCTGGACCACGCGATCGCCCACGATCCGGAGGCGATCCGGACGGAGCTCGGCGACCTGCTGCTGCACGTCGCCTTCCAGGTCGTGCTGGCCGAGGAGGCCGGTCGGTTCGGCGCCGAGGATCTCACGCGAGCGGTCGAGAAGAAGATGTGGCGGCGCCACCCGCACCTCTATCCCGAGAAGCAGGACGGCGCAGAGGTGCGTTTGGAGCGTGATACCTGGGAGCGCACCAAGCTGAGCGAGCGCGGCGCTGACCGGCCCGGCGTGCTGGATGGGCTCCCTCCCACGCTGCCCGAGCTGCTGATGGCGTACCGGCTGCAGGAGCGCGCCGCCGGAGTGGGCTTCGACTGGCCCGATACTCACGGCCCGATCGAGAAGGTCCGCGAGGAGCTTGGCGAGCTGGAGCGGGAGAGCGAGGCGGGCGGGCCCAAAGAGCGGCTCTCCGAGGAGGTCGGCGACCTGCTCTTCGCGGTGATCAACCTCAGCCGCAAGCTCGGCTGCGATCCGCGCGCGGCGCTCGAGTGCGCCAACGAGAAGTTCACGCGGCGCTTCCGCGCCATCGAGTCGCTCGCCGCCGAGCGCGGTATCGACGTGGGGCGGTCAGGCCTCGACGTGCTCGACCGGTTGTGGAACGAAGTGAAGGAGAAGGAGTCGGACTAGGGGTACAGCCGGGTCATCGTGCGCGGGAACGCGATCGCCTCCCTCACGTGCGGGATGCCGCAGATCCAGCCGACGGTGCGCTCCACTCCGAGTCCGAACCCGGAGTGCACGAACGTGCCGTACTTCCGGAGATCCAGGTACCAGCCGTAGGTTTCTTCAGGGAGGCCCAGCTCCCGAATCCGATCCAGCAGCAGGTCGTGGTCGTCTTCGCGCTGGCTGCCCCCGATGATCTCACCATATCCCTCCGGCGCCAGGCAGTCGTTGTTGAGAACCGTCCGCGGGTCATCCGGGTTCTGTTTCATGTAGAACGCACGGACGGCCCTGGGGTAGTTGTAGACGAACAGCGGCCGGTCGTAGGCGTTGGCGAGCAGCGTTTCCTCGTCACCGCCCAGGTCCTGGCCCCACTGGATGTCGGCGCCGAGCTCGCCCAGCTTGGCGATCGCGTCGGTGTAGGAGAGACGAGGGAACGGCGGCGCAACCCGCTCGAGCCCAGTGGCGTCGCGCTCGAGCTCCTTCAGCTCCTCGGCGCGCCGGTCGAGACAGCGGGCAACGATGTAGGAGATGAGGTCTTCCTGCAGCCGCATGTTGTCGTCGGAGTCGTTCCATGCCACCTCCGGCTCGACCATCCAGAACTCGGTCAGGTGGCGCCGTGTCTTGGACTTCTCGGCGCGGAAGGTCGGGCCGAAGCAGTACACCCGGCCGAGGGCCGCGGCGGCGGCCTCGAGATAGAGCTGGCCGGTCTGCGCCAGATACGCCTTCCCGAGATCGAAGTACTCGGTCTCGAACAGCGTACCGGCCGACTCGCCGATCGAGCCCGTGAGGATCGGCGTGTCCACGAGGGTGAAATCACGCTCGTGGAAGAAGTCCCTGATACCCTGGACGACCTCGTGCCGGACGCGCATGATGGCAACCTGGCGCCGGCTGCGGAGCCACAGGTGACGATGCTCGAACAGAAAGGCGGTGCCGTGCTCCTTGGGAGAGATCGGAAAGTCGGTGCCGGAACCGAGCACGTCGAGTCCGGTCACGGTGAGCTCGACGCCGCTGGGAGAGCGCTCGTCGGCCCTGACCGATCCCGTCACCTCCACCGACGTCTCCTGGGTGAGCTGCCTGAAGGCGTCCCAGATCTCGGGAGCGACCTCCTGCTTGGAGACCACACCTTGCACGTAGCCGGTTCCGTCGCGCAGCACGACGAACGCGATCTTCCCACTCGAGCGCGTGGTCATCACCCACCCACGGATCGAGACCTCTGCGCCGACATGGTTCGGCAGTTCGCTGATACGGGTCGTCTCGTGCATGCGGCCGGTATCGTAGCCACCGCTCTCCTGAGTGTCAACGCGGCCGGTTGCTCCTCGAAGGCGGCGGCGCCCCCCGCCGCGGAGCCGAGACCCTCGATCACCTACATGGGCGACGCGAGCCGCGCCCCGTCTTCCGGGGAGTCGTTCCCGGATACGCTGGTTCCACTTTGGGACGAGAGGACCGGACGCTCCCCCACCGGAGCGCCGGGGCTGGGGGACAGCATAGTCGTGACCCAGGCGTCGGACCGCTGGGTCTCCGTGTACCTGAGGCAGAGCGGTGAGCGCGTGTGGCACTCGCGCCTCAAGGGACCGGGCGCCACGGGGCCGATCTTCACCGGCGAGCAGGTGTTCGCGGCGTCCGGCGACTCCAAGGGCCAACTGCACGCGTACGACCTGATGACGGGCAAGCGCACGTGGCACGAAAGGGTCGGTCCCGTGGTGGGACCGATCGCGAAGGTGGGCCAGCGGGTGATCGCGGCCACCCGGACCGGTTGGGTGATCGCGCTCGATGCGGCGAACGGCGAGGCTCGCTGGAGCCGGCCGTTTCCCCGCCCCCTCCGGGCCGGCGTCACGGCGCTCGGAGAGCAGATCCTGGTGGCCACCGGCGACTCCCTCTACCTGCTCGATGCGCGCAGCGGGTTCGTCGACGCGAGCAGTCCGGCGCCGGGCGCGCTGTTCAGCCCGCCGGCGGTGGCGGACAGCTTTGTGGTCGTGACCTCACCGGACGGGTTCATCAGCGCATTCCACGCCTCCACGCTCGAGCCCCTGTGGGAGATCCCCACGAACGACCCTGTGTTCGGCAGCCCGGCGATCGCCCGGGATACCGCATTCGCGGTGACCCAGAACGGCACCCTGTGGATGATCCCACTCGAATTCCCCGAGGACGCGGGCACCGTCCCCCTCGGAGTCGTCGTGCGGGCGGGCCCGTCCCCGTTGGCGCGAGGCGTCCTGATCGCGACCGTGCACGGCGAGGTCGCGTGGTTCGTGCCGGAGGTGGCCGAGCCGCTCTGGCTGCGGCAGTTCAAGGGCCCCATCGAGACGCCCCCCGTACTGGATCGGGGAAAGCTGTTCATCCTGGATGCGGGCGGTAGAATTCACGTATGGGGAGAGCCGCCGGCGGAACAATGAGGCGCCGGCCGGCATAGACCCTGTAAGGCCATGATCCGACACACGCTGGTCACGCTAGCGGCCGCCGCCGCTCTGTCCGCGAGCCTCCAGGCGACACCGGGTGTCGCCCAGCAGGAGTTCACGAGCGAGGCAAGCACGGGACGCCCCTGGTTCGCCAAGGTGTCGCACTGGGGACGCTGGGCTGCGCTCGCCGCGACCGGGACGATGGTCGCCATCGCGGCGACGAACAACTCAGCCGCCGATGGTGCGTTCGACCGGCTCGAGAACCTGTGCACGATCGATCCCTCCGGCTGCGTACTGGTGGACGACGGCAACGGCGGGCTGGAGTACGAGAATCCCCTGGTAGAGGAGACGTGGCAGGACTTCGCCACGCACCAGACCCGGGCGCAGAACTTCCTCCTCGCAGGGCAACTGACGCTCGTGTTCGCCGGAGGGATGTTCCTCGTCGATCTGCTGTACAAGGACGACCGGCCGAAGAACATCCCGTACACGCCGTTCGAGGTTCACTCCACGCCCAACCAACTGGGCCTGAGCTACAAGTTCTAACGAGACGGGGAGGGCACGCGAATGTCATCTGAGCTGGCCGGCAAGCACTGCGTCCCGTGTCGCGGCGGCGTGCCTCCCCTGGGGGGCAAGGAGCTCGAAGAGCCGTCGGCCCAACTCGGCGGCGGTTGGCGCGTTGTCGACGGGCACCACCTCGAGAAGCAGTACAGCTTCGACGACTTCGCGGGCGCGCTCGCGTTCACGAATGCGGTGGGCGCCATAGCCGAGGCCGAAGGGCACCATCCGGACATCCACCTGGTCTGGGGCCAGGTCCGCCTCACGATCTGGACCCACAAGATCGACGGACTCACAGAGAGCGACTTCATCCTGGCCGCGAAGGCCGACGAAGCGAGAACCTAGCGGGCCGGCTTGCGGGCGCGCACGAATGCGCTCATGAACTGGCCCACGCCCGTGATCGCGAACGTGCGCGTCGGCTCCAGGTCGATCTCCTCGAAGCCCGCCGCGTCGAGCTTGTCGCGATACTCCGCTTCCTCCAGAGCCCCCGCCAGGCAGGCGGACCACGCCGCCGCGTCCTCGCGGAACTCCTGCGGTATGGGGCTTCGCGCCACGATGTCGCTAACCGCGAACCGGCCACCCGGCCGGAGCACGCGGAACGCCTCGCTCATCACGCGGTCCTTGTCGGCCGACAGGTTGATGACGCAGTTCGAGATGATGACGTCCACCGAGTCGTCCGGCAGCGGGATCTCCTCGATTTCCCCCTTGAGGAACTCCACGTTGGCGACGCCCGCCTCCCGCTGGTTGGCGCGCGCCAGCTTCAGCATCTCGTCGGTCATGTCGAGTCCGTAGGCCTTTCCGGTGGGGCCCACGCGCTTGGCCGAGAGCAGCACGTCGATGCCGCCCCCCGAACCCAGATCCAGCACTACCTCGCCCTCCTCGAGCTCGGCGAGCGCCGCCGGGTTGCCACAGCCCAGCGACGCGAGCGCCGCCTTCTCCGGCAGATCGGCTATCTGCTGAGCCTGATAGGCGGTCAGCGGCACCGGGCCTCCGCCGCAGTCGCCGCCGCAGCATGCCGACCCGCCCTGCGCAGCCTGCTGGGCCGCCGCCGCATAGCGCTCACGAACCGCGTCCTTCAGCTTGTCCGTCACGACTCCCCCTCTCATATCAATGAACCTTGATGCAACGTCTCAAAAAAAGAGACTCAGCAGCACTTGCGTGTGGGCGCTCCGCGCTCGCGATGGTCCGCCGCCAGCTTGCTCAGCGCTCCTCCCAACCCCTCCACGACCTCAGGATCGAGCGAGTAGTGCATCCAACGACCGTCACGCCTGGCCCGCACCAAACCTGCTTCCCTCAGAGTCTTGAGGTGATGCGACAACAGCGGCTGCGCAATTCCCAGCTCCCTGGCCAGATCACAGACGCACACCTCGCTGCCCACGAGCATCCGCAGGATCCGCAGCCTGGTCTCGTCGCCCAGTGCGCGGTACAGGCTCACCGCCTCGTCGAGCCGTTGCTGCACCATGGCCATGTCGCAATATATCAAGGGGTGTTGATATGTCAACGCCACACACCGCTCGCATGCACATAACTCTTTGTGATGGAAGCGGTTAGCCGCGCCGCGCCTAGTGACGCCGGGCCGGCTTCAGCAACAGATCGTGGAAGTCGAAGCTGAAGTCGGTGGTCGACGAGAACGCCCTCATCTTGGCTTGCTCGATATTGCCGCTCGGTCCGAGCGCGAACGTCACGAACGCGTCCGCCCTGAGCTCCCGGTCGTACCACCGCGCGACGAAGGTGTCGTATTGCCAGTGCTCCATCTCGCCCACCAGTGAAGGCGTGTGCGAGAAGCGCATCTCCAGCTTCCCGTCCTCGTAGACGATCACCACATCTCCGTACCACGCGTCGGTGTAGGTGCCGGCGTAACGCTCCAGCGGCAGGGAGGGCGCCGAGCTCGCGTCCCTGCTCGCCGCAGTCTGCTGGTCGCGGGCGGCGAGAACCGAGTCGATCCACGCCATCCTCGTGACGTAGGCGCCGAGCCAGTCGAACTCCGGCGCGTCCAGGTAGTGGTCCACAACGTGCCAGGCGATTGCGTTGAATGCCGCGCCAGACTCCATGTTGGTGAGCACCGCGACGCCCAGCCTGTGCCCGGGGACGAGCGCCACGCGCGACACGTATCCCGGCAGCCCGCCGGTGTGGGCCACCAGCTTCTCACCACGAAAGTCGCTGATGTTGAATCCCAGGCCGTAGCCCAGAGAATTGCGCTCGAGCGGCGCGAGCACGGGGGGCGGCGGGCCGAACGGGATCGGAGTGACCGGCCTCCACAGCTGCCACGTCGTCCGCGGCTGGAACAGCCGTGAACCGTCCGCCAGGCGGCCCGAGTCGAGCTGCACGATCATCCACTTCGCCATGTCTGCGGCGCCGGAGTTGATCCCCCCGGCCGGCGTCACGTTGTCGCTCGTGAAGGGAGTCACCGGACGTACCGTTCCCTCGATGCGGGCATGGGGCGAGGCCACGTTTTGGCTGGAGAGGAGCGTGGAGTAGCGCACGGTGCTGTGCGTCATCCCCACCGGCCCGACGATGCGCTCCTCGACGAACTCCTCCCACGTCTGGCCAGTGACCTCCTCGATCACCTCACCCGCCACCGTGTAGAGCACGTTGTCGTAGGCGTAGGCGCTGCGGAAGCTCGTCGCCGGCTCGATGAACCGCAGCCGGCGTGCAATCTCCCTGCGCGCATAATCCGACGGCGGCCACCACAGCAGGTCGCCGGCGCCGAGGCCCAGCCCGCTGCGGTGCACCAGCAGGTCTCTGATCGTGAGCTGACGGGTGACCCACGGGTCGTACATCTGGAACCAGGGGAGATAGTCGACGACGGGGGCGTCCCACTCCAGCTTGCCCGCCTCGACGAGCAACCCCAGAGCCGTGGCGGTGAACGCCTTGGTGTTGGATGCAATGCCGAAGAGTGTGAACTCGTCCACCGGCGTGCGCTCGCCCAGCCTGCGCACTCCGTAGCCCCTGGCGAGCACGACCGCACCGTCCTTCACTATGGCCAGCGCGATTCCCGGGACCTCGAACTCCCGCATTACGCTCTGGACGTGGTCGTCGATGTCGGGGGGAGGAGCTTCCTGAGCGGAGAGCGGAAGCGCGAGGAACGCGAGCACAACGAGCGATCGAATCACTCGCATGACTACCTCCGGTTGACGCTTGATGGGTTGCGCGCTAGAGGGCGTAAGCTACCGGCGAATCGGAGGGGCTGCCAGCAGGCGGGGTGGCCGGGAGCGGCCCGTTTCCCGTTTCCCGTCAGTCTAACCGACCCGAAACAGCTCCATCCCGCGCTCGTAGCGACGTTCCACCCGTGCGCGCAGTGCGCGGTGCTCCGGGGAGGACAGCGTGGCGTCGCGCGCGATCAGCTCCAGCGCCGCGCCGCGCGCCGCCACTACGAGGTCGCCGTCGGTCTCGAGCTGCGCGTAGCGCAGACTGAACCCGCCCGCCTGTCGGGTGCCGGCCAACTCGCCCATCCCCCGCTCCTTGAGGTCGAGGTCGGCGATCTTGAACCCGTCCTGCGTGCGCGCAAACCGCTTGAGCCGCAGCAACGCCGCCGACTCGTCGCACAGCAAGATGCAGTGGCTCTCCTCGGCGCCACGCCCCACGCGGCCCCTCAGCTGGTGCAGTTGCGCGAGGCCGAAGCGCTCGGGGTGCTCGATCACCATCACGGTGGCGTTGGAGACATCGATGCCCACTTCGATGACCGTGGTCGCGACGAGCACGTCCAGCTCGCGGTCGCGAAAGCGCCGCATCACGTCGTCTCGCTCCTCCGACTTCATGCGGCCGTGCACGAGCCCGACGGAGAGCGGAGCGAGCCGCCGCCCGAGCTCCTCGGCCATCGTGGTCGCCGCCTTGAGGTCGACGCGCTCCGATTCCTCTATGACGGGGTAGACCACATACGCCTGCCGGCCCTCGGCCGCACGCTCCTTCAGGAAGGCGTAGATCTTCTCCCGATCCTTGCTGCCGCGCACACCGGTGCGGACCGGGGCGCGCCCCTTGGGCTTCTCCTTGAGCACCGAGATGTCGAGGTCCCCGTAGAGGGTGAGCGCCAGCGTGCGCGGGCTTGGTGTGGCGGCGCGCAACAGAACGTCGGGCGCCTTGCCCTTCTCGATGAGCGCCGCCCGCTGCTCGACACCGAAGCGGTGCTGCTCGTCGATCACTACGAGTCCCAGGCGCTCGAAGTCGGTGGCCTCCTGGATCAGGGCATGAGTGCCTACGATCACCCGCGCTCCACCCGAGGCAATCCGCTCGCGTACCGCCGCCTTCTCCTGGGCCGAGAGTTTCCCGAGCAACGTTTCGGGCTGGATTCCGAGCGGCGCTAGCAGCTCTCCAAGGATGCGGGCGTGCTGCTCGGCGAGCAGTTCCGTGGGCGCCATGAAGACAGCCTGATAACCGTTCTCCACCGCCAACAGCATCGAGAACAGCGCAACCACGGTCTTGCCGGTCCCGACGTCCCCCATCAGGAGCCGGTGCATGCGCGCTGCGCCGGTCATGTCGGCGGTGATCTCGCGGATCGTGCGGCGCTGCCCCGCCGTGAGCTCGAACGGCAGAGCGTGTTTGAGTGCGCTGGTGAGCTCCTTTCGGATCTCGAAGGTCGGACCCTTCTTCGCCGCCTTGGCGAGATGCCGCGCCCGCGCAACCACCAGCTGGAGGTCGAACAGCTCGTCCAGCGCCAGCCGGCGGCGGCCACCCTCCCATTCCCCCGGGGCGGAGGGCCTGTGCAGTAGGACGAACGCGCGCTGCAGCCCCGGCACGCCCGCTTCCCGACGCAGATCCCCGGGCAGCGTGTCCTCGACGGTGCCAACCATCTCGTCCAGATGCTCGGCCACCAGGCGCCGCACCTGCCGATGGCTCAGGCCCTCGGTAGCGGGATAGACCGGCAGCACCAGTCCGCTCACGAAGTCCTCGGACTCGGTATCCTCATCGGGCTCGGACAGCACGACCTGTTCGCGGGGCACGACCTGTCGGCCGTGGTAGTACTTGACCGGCCCGGTCACCAGAAGTAGCTGCCCCTGCTTGATCGTACGGTCGAGGAACGCCTGACCCGGCCACGCGCACTCGATGACGCCGGACTCGTCCTTGAGCACCGCACGGAAGATGCGAAGCCGCTTGCGGGTCGGCACGACGGCCTTCGACACTACGCGGCCCACGATCGCCACCTCGCTACCCACGTCAGCCTTGGCTATCGGGGTCACGCTGGTTGCGTCGAGGTAGCGATGGGGGATGTGGTACAGCAGGTCCTCGACGGTGCGCACACCCATGCGGGCGAACGCCTCCGCCCGTCTGGGGCCCACGCCCCGCAGGAACTGAACGGACTGATCCAGCCGGATCGGCATCAGTCGGAGAGCAGTCGCTCGGTGAAGCGCTCCGGGTCGAATACTTCCAGGTCGTCGAGGCTCTCGCCCACGCCGATGAATGTGATCGGAATCCCCAGCTCGCGCCGCAGCCGAACGACCGCTCCACCCTTGGCCGTCCCGTCCAGCTTGGTGATCACCAGCCCGGTGACAGGCACGGCGTCGGCGAACGCATGGCCCTGCTGCAGCGCGTTCTGCCCCACGGTCCCGTCCAGGACGAGCAGGCTCTCGTGCGGCGCTCCCTCGCAGCGCCGCTCGATCACACGCGCGATCTTCTTGAGCTCCTCCATCAGATCGCCGTGCGTGTGAAGCCTGCCAGCCGTGTCGACCAGAACCACGTCGATGCCGCGCGCCTTCGCGGCTTCCACGGCGTCGTAGGCGACCGCCGCCGGATCGCCGCCCTTGGCGCCGGTCACGCATGGAGCATCGAGCCGCTCGGCCCACACCGCGAGCTGTTCGCTGGCGCCGGGCCGGAAAGTGTCGGCCGCAGCCAACAGCACGGTCTTTCCGAGACGCTGCAACCTGTGGGCCAAGCGGGCGATGAACGTGGTCTTCCCCACTCCGTTCACGCCGAGCACGAGCACCACCGCCGGCCCCTTCCCGTCGCCGAGGTTGAGCTCGCCGGTACTCCCATCGCCCGGCAGGTACGCCGCAATTCGCTGCTTCAGCCACGTCCGCACGGCATCGGTCGTCTTGAGCTGTCCGCGCCTCAGCTGTTGCTCGAACTCCTCGCTGAGCTCCAACGCCGTCGATCCAAAGTCCGCCTCCACGAGCACGCGCTCGACCTCCTCGAGCGTGTCGTGGTCGAGCCCCTTGACCAGGACGGTGACGTCGGTGAGCGCCACCTCCTTGATGCGGCGCCACAACCCGCGCTTCACGGCAGGCCCCGGCGCTGGCGCCACGCCCACTCGCCCGCGAAAGCCAGGAGCGCCACCAGAAAGAGCCACCATCGCTGCCGCGCCGGAACTGCGAGCAGACGGAACGCGTCTGCCGCGGCACTCGGCGGGCTCATCACCGCGCCGGGCACGAACTCGCTCGAATAGGACTCTACGACCGTCACGCCGCTCGCTCCTCCCGCCACTGTCGCCCAGCGATACACACCCGGCTCCAAACTAACGAGGGCAGTGCCCTCCGGATCGAAGCGCAGCACCACCGTGCCCGCCGAGTCCCCCGCGAGAGACACCACGACCGAGTCGGGCGCCGGCCGACCGCGCCACCGAAACGCGACCGGGACGCCACGGGGCACGACGCCACTCGCGGTGAGGGGAGAGCCGCGCGGCGCCACCTCGGAGCGCAGCAGCCAGTCGACACCGGCCGCGAGCAGCGCCCGGTACGCCTCGTTGGCCGCGCCTCCCCGGAATGCCCAGCGCCACAGCCCGCCACCTACCGTCGTCAGCTCGCGGCGGCCGTCGCGCTCCGATCCGACCAGTGCGGGGCGCGCCACACCGCGCCGGCCCTGCCGCGCCGTCAGCCCGATCCACTCTCCGCTCGCCAGCGCCAGCGGCACCACTCCAGAGAGCGGCGGAAGCGAGTCCCAGGCGACACCGGCGAGCCTGCCAGCCAGTGGCGAAGTCGGCGTGGCGCGCTCCACGTACCAATCACCGGCATAGAAATGAGACAGCGAGTCACTCCCCGCCGGCCAATTCCACACCGGACCGCGGCGGTTCTCAGCCAGCTGTGTCTTCGCGCCACCGCGCACGACGAGCAGTCCGGCGCGGCGCGCCGCCGCGCGCACCGCTTGCTCCTCGACCGGAACGAGCGATTGCATCTCCACCCAGCGACCGCTCTCGGGCCTGGCGTAGCCTCGAACGGAGGCGCCCGACACCTGCCGCAGCGCCCGCACCAGGAACCGGCCCTCCCAGTCGGGCGGGTCCACGATCACCACGACTCCGGGCTCGTCCGTCACCGAGACAGTGCGGTCGCGCACGTTGTCGCGCGGCTCGGCGTCGCCCTCTGCTCTCAGGTGGAAGCGCAGCACGTGCTCTCCCTGGCGCAGCGCCCCCGGGGCCAGGGTGAGCTGCCGTCGCGCCGTACCCGGAGGTGGCGGGAGCTCGACCTCGAGAACCTGTAGGCGGCGCTCACCCTCGACGACCTCGAGTGTCGCCGTGCCGGCGCCCAGCGCGCCCCAGGTTCCGATCGTCACCGTGATCGGGATCGAGTCGCGCACCAATGCCTGCTCCGGGACGTGCACGTCGAGCAGGGCCGCGCTCGCCGCGGTGTCGCGCGGCAGCAGCACCCAGCTCGCGCCCGCCAGCAATGTGGGAGGCAGCGTGCGGGCGTCGCTCAGCTCACCGTCGCTGACCACGATCACGGGGCCGCCCCGGGCGCGCGCCTCGGAGATTGCCCGCCCGACCCGAGAGAGACCGTCCGCGGGTTCGAGCGTGTCGAACGGGGAAACCTCCATCCCGAAGCGGAGCAGCAGCCCGTCGTTGCCCGCCAACGCGCGGGCCGTGTCGAGGGCCGCGGCCCAGCTCCCACCGGCGGCCGCCATGCTCAGCGACGCGTCGAGCAGAACGGTGGGCGGACCCCCCGTCACCCGAACACCGCGCGCGGGATTGAAGAGCAGCAGCACCAATGCGCCCAGTCCCACGGTGCGCAGCGCCGCCAGGCCCACTCCCTCCGCTCCGAGCCGCTCCCGGTCCAGATACACGAACGCGGCAACGGCGCCGAGCGCCGCGACGACGAGAATCACGCCGAGCACGCGATCGCCTCCTCGAGCGTGAACCGGCCCTCGTACAGCGCCCGCCCCACGATCACACCATCCAGGCCGAGGTTCCTGGCCTCGGTCAACTCGGCGACGCCGGCGACTCCTCCGGCCGCGATCACCTCGAGGCCGAGCTGGTTCAGCGCAGTGGCCCCCGCGAGATCGGCTCCCGCGAGCGAGCCGTCGCGCTCCAGATCGCGATGGACCACGATCTCGATGCCGCCCTCCCGCACGCGCTGGATCACGTCGCTGAGGTCGAGAGCGAACGGTTCGGCCTCGCCCCTGAGCGCCGGCCTCCCATCACGTACGTCCACCGCCACCGCCACGGCTCCCGGTCCTATGGAGCTCACGACGTCCGTGAGCAGGGCCGAGTTTGCAACCACGCCCATCCCCAGTACGACGCGCGCGGCCCCCCCGCCCATTGCCTCTCCAGCCCAGCGCGCCGTGTTCACGTTCCCTCCGACCTGCACCTGGACCTCGCCCAGCGAACAGATGCGCCGCACCCACTCGTCGTTTTGCTCACCGGTGCCGAGCGCCCGGTCCATGTCCACTACGTGAAGCCAGCGCGCGCCCCGGGCCACGAGAGTCTCGGCCTGGGCGAGCGGGTCGGCGGCCTCCGGCACCGCGCCTGAACCGGGCGCGCACGCACGCAACACGCGGCCGCCCTTGATGTCGATGGCGGGGTAGATCTCCACGGTAGGCTGATACCCTCGAGCGGACTAATCGCTGCTCGCGGCGAGCGGTGGGCCTGGGCGGTAGTCGAACAGGCGATCGTAGTAGGTGCGGGCTATCTCGAACTCGGCGCGGCGCTCGTCAGGCACCGGTTCTCCCTGCCCGAAGCGGGCCGCCTGGCGCGGGTCGGTGTGGGCGCCGTTCTTGATGAACTCGTAGTGGACGTGAGGGGCGCTGGCCAGGCCGGTCATGCCCGCGAACCCTATGCGCTGCCCCTGCACCACGCGCACGCCGGCCCGAATCCCGGTCTCGAATGCGTCCAGGTGTGCGTAGCGGGTCTCTATGTCCTTGGGGTGCCTGATCACAACGACCTTGCCGTAACCGCCCCAAACGTCGGCGCGCGTCACAAAGCCGTCTCCGGTGGCCACCACGGGCGTGCCCCTCGAGGCCGCGTAGTCCACTCCCAGGTGCGGCCGCCGCGTCTTGAGGATCGGGTGGAACCGGCTGCGCGAGAATCCCGACGAGATGTACTTGAACGCCACCGGATACATCTTGAAGGCGCGTTTGAGGGAGCGCCCGTCCGCGTCGTAGTATGCGTTCCGTCCGTTCTCGTCCGTGAGCACGTAGGCGCGGTTCTCCTCGCCTCTCGTTTCGACCCTTGCAGCCACCACACGTCCGTACCGCACGTCGCCCAGCGGCGACGTGAGACGCTCGTACAGCACGGTGAAGCGGTCACCCGGGTAGTTGTCGCGAGTGAAGTCCACCACCCAGCCGAACACTCCGTCGGCCAAGTCCCACAACAGGAGCGGGCGCTGCTCGGGCGGCAGGATGGAGTCGGGGAGGTACTCCTCGAGCGCCTCATACAGGGAGGACTCGATGATCCCCTCCAGGCGCCGCACCTCCACAGACCACAGGATCTCTTCGGACTCCCCACGCCAAGCAAAGGCCGAATCGCGGTACAGCGTGAGCACGCGCTCATCGCCGAGCCGCATCGTCACCCGGTTGGGGACGGTTTCGTCGAGTGCGGAGCGGAACTGGAAGACCTGGCCGGTCTGGATACGGCGCCAATTGATGCCTTCGGCCGCGTTGGTCAGCGCCAGCAGATCGGGTCCCCTGATGTTGTGGCGCGCGAACAGGAGCGCCGGCGCTTCGTTGCGGCGCAGCGTGTCGGCCCGCTCCAGGTAGGCCTGCGTGACGACGATCGGCTCTGCAACCGGCAGGGTGCGCGAGGACCAAGCATCCCCGACACTCCACAACAGGGTTGCGACGAGCGCGAACGCAACGATGGCGAGCGGTACTGCCCTGGACCGCATCAATCCATCTGACGCCGGATGAACGTCGGAATCTCCATCTCGGAGATCTCGGTCTCTGGCGACGCCCGATCGCCACCGGGCTGGCCGCCGGGCCTGGAGAACGGCTTGGGTTGCCGCTGGCTGCGCTGCGGGAACGGGAGCACGCCCGCCCCGCTGCCGCGGGAGAACGGGCTCTCCTGCTGCTGCGCCGACCGGTCGAACCCGGTGGCGATCACCGTGACCCTGATCTCGCCGTCCATCGCCGGCTCGTGCACGGCGCCGAAGATGATCTCTGCCTGATCGCCGGCGGCGTCGTGGATCACTTCGCTGATCTGGTTCACCTCGCCCAGCGTCATGTCTTCGCCGCCGGTGATGTTGACGAGGACTCCGGCTGAGCCGCCGATCGACACGCTGTCCAACAGCGGGCTCGTGATGGCCTGCTGCGCCGCCTCGACCGCACGGTCCTCTCCCCGGCCCATTCCCATGCCCATGAGCGCGGAGCCGCCGTTCTGCATCACGGTGCGCACGTCGGCAAAGTCCACGTTCACGAGGCCTGTGACGCTGATGAGCGTCGAGATGCCCTGTGTGGCGTGCAGCAGCACCTCGTCCGCCTTCTTGAGCGCCTCCTGGAAGGGAACGTTCTTGCCCACCACGGCGAGCAGCCGCTCGTTGGGGACCACGATCATCGTGTCCACGTGCTTGCGCATCTCGGCGATGCCGATCTCCGCCTGGCGCATGCGCTTGCGTCCCTCGAACAGGAACGGCTTGGTCACGATCCCCACAGTGAGCGCACCCACGTCGCGCGAGAGCTGCGAGATGACCGGTGCAGCCCCCGTCCCGGTGCCCCCACCCATTCCGCAAGTCACGAACACTAGATCGGCGCCCTCGAGCACGCGCAGCGCGTCGTCGCGGTTCTCCTCGATGGCCTGGCGGCCGATCTCGGGACGCGCTCCGGCTCCGAGGCCGCGAGTGAGCTTCTTGCCGATCTGGACCTTCACGTCGGCGCTGTTCGTCATCAGCGCCTGGGCGTCGGTGTTGACCGAGATGAACTGAACGCCGGTGAGCTGCTCGGCGATCATCCGGTTCACGGCGTTCCCTCCCCCGCCGCCGACCCCGCAGACCTTCATATTGGCGTTCTTGGAGACGTTTTCTTCGAGTTCGAAGACCATGGGTCCCTCGTTCACGGGGGTTTAGAAAAACTCCTGGAGCCAGCGTTTCACCGGACCCAAAATACGTCCGACGCTGCCACCTCCGTAGTCATCGTACCTGACGCGCCGCCGGGCCCCGTAGAGCGCGAGCCCCACCGGGACCGCGTAGCGCGGCGCCTGCACGCTGTCCACCAACCCGCTGATACCGCTCTCGGGAGCTCCCCGCCGCACCGGCATGGCGAACACCTCGCGCCCCAGCTCCACGATGCCGTGGAGCTGCGAGCCGCCACCCGTCAGAATCACGCCGGCCGGGAGACGCCCCGCGTATCCGGCCTTCTCGATCTCCCCGAGCATGAGTCCGAAGACCTCGTCCACGCGCTCCTGAATGATGTGGGCCACGAGCTCGCGCTTCGCGCCGCGAGGGCCCTGCCCCGCCGTGCCCGGCAACTCGATCATCTCGTCCGGGTTCACCGCCGGCGTGTACGCCGAACCCCAGCGCTCCTTGATCCGCTCGGCGTCGGCCTGCGTGACGCTCAGCCCCTGCACCAGGTCGCTGGTGATGCGCGCCCCGGCGAACCGCACCGACTCCACATGGCGCAGCTTCCCGTCGTGAAAGATCGCCACTGTGGTCGAGTCGCCGCCCATGTCCACCAGAGCGCAGCCAAGCTCCTTCTCATCGCTCGTCAGCACGGCGAGTGACGCGGCCAGGGGCTCCAGCACCAGCTCCCCGACCGTGTAGCCGGCCTTCTTCACCGAGCGTCCCAGGTTCTGCGCGGCCTGGGCGTGCACTCCGATGAGGCACATCTCGACTTCGAGTCGAAGTCCGGTCATGCCGACCGGATCACTGATACCGCCCTGGCTGTCGACCTTGTACTCCTGGGCAATGGAATGTAGCAACTCGTAGCCATCGCCCAGGCTGACCGCCCGCGCCACCTCATCAACACGGTCCGTGTCCTGCCGGCGAATCTCGTCGCTGGTGACCGAGGCGAGCCCGGTCTCCATCTGCCAGTGGGTGTTCTCGGCGGCGACCCCGCAGAACACGTTTGGCACCTTCACCCCCGCCATCCGCTCCGCGTCCCGCATGGCGCGTTCGATCGTGGCGGTCGTCTCCTCGATGTCCCGCACGGCTCCATACTTCACACCCGACGAACGCGCCATCCCTACACCCAGCACGCGGGCCTTGGGCGTCTTCCCATCGCCCCTGGCCTCCGCGATTATCGCGCACGTCTTGGTGCTTCCGAGGTCGAGCGCCCCGATCAGGGCTTCGCGCTTCACGCTCGCCCCCTGCGCACCACGACCCATCCGCCAAACCTGGCGTCCAACACGTCGAATGCGCGCCCGGAGCGCACCAGATGTCGGCGCACCGTCTCCACCGCCCTTATCTCGTCAATCGTCGGCATCGGCTGCAGCAGTATCTGCCTCGTCCCAAGTTCGAGAACCACCATCCCGCCCCGGCCGCGGCGCGCCGCGTCCACGCGCTGGAACAGGACCGAATCCGCCACGCGCACCTGCGCCAACGCCTGCACCAGGACCGAGTCCGGCCGGTCGAGCACCGGCAAGTCGAATCCGGTGAGCGCCGGGTCGTAGGGCATGGGCCGCGCGTCGGCGTCCAGTGGAACCAGGCCCGCAGGCCCCGGGGCGAACGCCACCGGCACACGCTCCACGAACGTCAATCGCAGCGTTCCGGGCAAGCGCCGCGTGACCGACACGCGTTCAACCCCCGGGATCGCCTCCGCCCGGCGTTCGATCTCGCCCACCGGGTCGAACAGATGACGGTCCGGCGCGAGCCTGAGCGTCGCCAACACCTGCTCGGGCGCCAGGTAGCGCAGCCCAACGAGCTCCACCTGACGCACTCCGAAGAACGCCACCTGCCTCAGCGCAAGCGGCCCCAGCACGACGACGGCGCCGATCGCGCCCAGCGCGATGGCCGCGAAAGCGAGTCGCCGTCTCACGCCGCCAGGCCCGCGAGGCGCCGCAGCAGCTCGCGCCCCACCGCAGTGACGTCGCCCGCTCCGAGCGTGAGCACGACATCGCCGTCCGCCACCACTTCCTGCAACCGGTCGGCGAGCCGCCCGCACTGTGGCACCCACTCGACCTCGGCGCCGGCTCGGAGCGCCGCCCGTACGACGAGCTTGCCGCTCACGCCGGGGATCGGCTCCTCCCGCGCCGCGTACACGTCGGTCACCAGCGCGAGGTCGGCCATGGCCAGCGCGATCCCCATGGCGTCGCCCATCAGCCTCGTGCGCGAGTACAGGTGCGGCTGGAACACCGCCACGACCCGCGCCTCCGGAAACCGCTGCCGCGCCGCCGCCAGCGTCACAGCGACCTCCGACGGGTGGTGCGCGTAGTCGTCGACGACGGTCACCCCGCGCACCGTACCCAATACCTCGAAGCGCCGTGCCACACCCTCGAACTCGGTCAGGCCCGCGAGCGCCGCCTTCACATCGGCGCCGACCGCGAGCACGGCGCCCACCGCCATGGCAGCGTTGCGCAGGTTGTGGAGCCCCGGCACCCGCAGCTCCAGGCGGTGGCGCTCACCGCCGGGCAGCGTCAGCTGGGCGGTGTTGGCCTCGCGCTCTCGCGCCACGTCCGTCAGCCGGATGTCGGCGCCGTCTGCCAGGCCCGCCCGCCACACCGGCGCGTCTATGACCGCGCCCACGCGCTTCGCACCTGCGTCGTCGGCGCCCACGATCACGCGCTCGGCCCGCTCCGCGAAATCCGCGAACGCTCCCTCGAGCGAATCGACCGAACCCTCGTAGCACTCGAGGTGATCGGCCTCCACGTTGCCGACGAGCGCCACGGTCGGCTCCAGCTTGAGCAGGGCGCGGTCGTACTCGTCGGCCTCGACCACGTAGAGCTCGTCACCGCCGAGCCGCGCGTTGCCGCCCCATGCGGCCACGCGCCCCCCCACGAGCGCCGTAGGGTCCTTCCCCGCCGCCACCAGGGCATCGGTGACCATCGCCGTGGTCGTCGTCTTGCCGTGCGTGCCGCCCACCGCGATCACCTTGCGGCCCTCGATGAGCTCGCGCAGGGCCTCTGCGCGCCCCAGCAGTGGTACGCCGCTGCGCCGGGCGGCCTTCAGCTCGGGGTGGTCGGACGGCACGGCTGCCGTGTAAACCACTGCCCGTGCTCCACTTACGTGGCTTCCGTCATGCCCCGCTGATATCTGAGCACCCAGCTCCGCCAGCTCCGCGGCTCCGTCTGGGCAGGTATCGCATCCGGTGACTGGCACCCCGCGGCGCAAGGCAATGAGTGCCAACGCACTCATCCCGGCGCCTGCTATCCCCACGAAATGGATGGGCCGGGGATCCTCCGAGGCGTATAGGTGCATCTTCGGACGGCAATATAAGAAAATCGCGCAAGTTTTGAAAGCTTCTGGACTTAGCTCACCAAGGCGAGGAGCCGGCGGGCGATATTTTCGGCTGCTTTCGGGTGTCCGCGGGAGGCCGCCGCGACCCCCATCGCGGTGAGCCGCTCGGGGTCGTCCAGCAGGCCGCGGACCTTGCCCCCGAGCCGCTGAGCGGTGATCCCGGGATCCGGCAGGTGTATGGCTGCCCCCGTGCGGGCCAGGGCCTCGGCGTTGCGGGTCTGATGCCCCCCGGCGGAGGTGGGGAGCGGGACCAGGACCGACGGCAGCTCCCAGGCGCACAGCTCGGCGGTGGTCATCGCTCCGGAGCGCGCCAGCGCCAGGTCGCAGGCCGCGTAGGCCTCCGCGATGGGATCCCAGAACGGCTTGAGCTGCCTACCCGGGGGAGCGTCGTACTTCCGGTACTCTTCCCACATCCCCGCTCCCGTGCTCCACAGGAGGGTGACACCGTCGAGGAGTCCCTCGTCGAGCGCCTCCGCCACGACGCGGTTCACCGAACGCGCCCCCTGGCTCCCCCCCATCACCAGCAGGGCGCGGGCGTCTGCGGCGATGCCGAGGCTCGCGCGGGCATCCTCCTTGGACGGACGCGGGCTGGGGAGCGGCGCTATCGGGTTGCCGTACTCGAAGACCGCGGTGCCGGGACCCGGCTTCAAGTGGCTCGCCGCCTCGGGAAACCCGAGATGGATCTGGCGCGCGCGGCGCGCGAGCCTCCTGGTGGTGAGCCCGGGAAAGGCGTTCTGCTCCTGGAGCGCAACCGGTATCCCGCGCCTCAGCGCCTGCACCAGAATAGGCCCGGCGGCGTAACCGCCCGTACCAACCGCGAGCGCCGGCCGTTCCTCGTCGAGCACCCGGGCGCCCTCGGCGAGGAGCCGCCTCAGGATGAGGGGCCACTTGAAGTTCCTCCACCACGCACGACGATGGATCGGCTCGACCGGCAGCAGATGGTAGCGATATGGTCGGGTGGGAAGCAGCTGGGCCTCGACGCCGCGCTTGGCGCCCACCAGCACCGGCTCTACGTCTCGTCGCTCGGCGACAAGAGCCTCGGCCAGCGCGAGAGCGGGCATCAGGTGCCCTCCCGTTCCGCCCCCGGCGATGAGGACGCGGATCATCTTCGCGCCTTGGCGCGCGCCGGGCTCTGCGCGACGCTGATGATGATCCCGGTTGCAATCAGCGAGACGATCAGGCTGGAGCGACCGTAGGACACGAAGGGCATCGGAATCCCCGTGGTAGGCACTACTGCCAGCGTGACGCCGATGTGCAGGACCGCGGCGGTGCCGATCATCGCGGTGAGCCCACTCGCCAGCAGCATCCCGAACGGATCGGCCGCGCTTCGCGCGATGCGAAACCCGAGCCACAGGTAGAGCGCCAGCAGGGCCAGCACGAGCGTCACGCCCACGAACCCCCACTCCTCGCCGATCGTGCTGAAGATGAAGTCGGAGTACGCGTACGGCAGGTAGCCGAGCTTCTGGAGGCCCTCGCCGAAGCCCACGCCCAGAACCCGTCCAGCCCCCATCCCGATCAGCGACTGCTGGATCTGCCAGCTCGACTCCGCCACGTCGCCGCCCGCGCTGAGGAACGTCAGCATGCGCGCCAAGCGGTACTGCGCGCTCACGATCTCGTGCCACAGGAGCGGCAACAACACGATGCCGATGAGCAGGAAGTGGCCGATGCGTGCTCCCGCGGTGAATAGCACTACGCCGGCCAGCAGGAGCACCACAGTGGCGGTGGAGAGATCGGGTTCTAGAACGATGAGCGCCGTGAGCGGAGCCAGGACGACGATGAACGGCATCAGACCCTTCCTGAACTGCCTGATCACCGTCCCCTTCTTGACCGCCAGCATGGCGGCCCACACAACCACGGCGAGCTTTGCCAGCTCGGACGGCTGGATGGTAACGGGTCCCGCCGCGATCCAGCGCCGCGCGCCGTTCACCTCTGGCGCGATGGCGTGCGTGAACGGAAGCAACGGCACCACCAGCATCACCGCCACTGCGCCGAGCAACACCCAAGCCCAGCGCCGCCACAGGCGGTAGTCGAGGCGGGCGGCTATCAGCAGCAGTGTGACTCCGAGCACTGCCCCGATCAGCTGGCGCAGGGCGAAGAAGCCTCCGGGGTGGCCTTCCTGCACCGCCCAGATGCTGGACGCCCCGTAGACGGCCGCGATTCCGAACACCACCAGAGTTGCGGCAACGATCCCGAGCAGCCGGCTCTCCCACACGGCCCCAACCTGCTCGCGGGCCGGACTCACATCGCCTCCACGAGATGGCGGAAGCGCCGGCCCCGCTCCTCGTAGTTGGCGAACTGATCGAAGCTGGCGCACGCGGGCGACAGCAGCACCGCGTCCCCTTCGCGTGCGACCGCCCCAGCCCGCTCGACGGCCGCATCGAATCCGGGTACGACCTCGACGGCGCCCGCCGGCCCCAGCTCCCTGGCGATCTGATCGGCCGCCTCTCCGTAGCCCACTACCGCGCGGCACCTGGCTCCCAGCTGCTCTGCGAGCGGCGCGAACGACTCGCCCTTGGGCCGGCCGCCCAGGATGAGCACGTAGGGTTGGCTCATCGCGCGGAGCGCAACGCCGGCGGCCGAGACGTTGGTCGCCTTGGAGTCGTTGATCCACAGGATCCGCCGCCGCGTCGCCACCGGCTCCAGACGGTGCCCAGGCGGCTCGAACGTCGCCAGAGCACGAGCGAGCTCTGCGGACGGCACCCCCGCGCTCTCGGCAGCGAGCGCGGCAGCCAGCGCGTTCCCCACGTTGTGGTCGCCGAGCAGCTTGAGCTCGTCGCGTGCCAGGAGCGGTGTTCCGCGCAACATCAACCACCCGGACTCACGGTCGTACCACCCATCGGACTGGCGCTCCAGGCTCCAATGGCGGTGCGCACCGCGCGCGCCGCGCGCCAGGTCGAGCACTGCGCGGTCGTCTCCGTTCAGGATCCACACGGAAGCGTCGGTCGAGTTGCGGAACAGCAGCCGCTTGTCCTCGTAGTAGGCGGCCACGTCGGGATATCGGTCCAGGTGATCCGGCGCCAGGTTGGTGAGCACGCCGACCGCCGGCACGAGGTGGGGCGAGTCATGGAGCTGGAACGACGACACCTCGAGCGCGATCCACTTGGGCGGCGAGGGGTCAGCCGCCAGGTCGGTGAGCGGCCGACCGATGTTGCCTGCTACAACGGCATCGACGCCCGCCACCGCGAGCAGGTGCGCAATCATCGCTGTCGTGGTCGTCTTCCCGTTCGTGCCCGTCACGACCAGCAGCTGTGAGTCACCCAGGGAGCGCACGCCGAGGTCGAGCTCCGCCACGATCTCGACGCCCGCTTCCCGGGCCGCCACGAGCGGCGCCGCTTCGGGCGGCACGCCGGGCGACACGACGACCGCCGTGGCACTGCCGATTCGCTCGAGGTCGTGACACCCCACATCCACCGCGGCTCCGGCGGCGCGCAGCAGGTTCGCGGCGGTCTGTATCGAGGGAGTGTCGGCTTGATCGGACGCGTACACTGCAAGCCCCTGCGCGGCGAGCCAGCGGCCGGCGGCGAGGCCGCTGCGTCCCAAACCGATCACCGCCACCTCACCCCGACGCCAGGCGTCCGGAATCATCGAATCTTGAGCGTAGAGAGCGCGAACAAGGCGCAGAGAATGCCGATTATGTAGAACCGTGTCACCACCTTCGACTCGGCCCATCCCATCTTCTCGAAGTGGTGGTGCAGCGGCGCCATGCGGAACACGCGGTGCTGCTCCGCGTACTCTCGGCCGTGGCGCCTCTTGCGGTGGCGGAACACACCGGTCTGGATGATCACCGAGAGCGCTTCCGCGACGAACACGCCGCCGA
Organism: Gemmatimonadales bacterium; assembly: GCA_030601605.1. Lineage (GTDB taxonomy): Bacteria > Gemmatimonadota > Gemmatimonadetes > Gemmatimonadales > GWC2-71-9 > WVYX01. Next base: position 3,030 of record JAUVTI010000006.1, on the reverse strand, counting down.
CCAAGAGGAGCAGGAACTCGGACTTGAGCAGGATCGCCACGGTGCCAAACGCACCGCCCAGCGCGAGGCTGCCCGTGTCGCCCATGAACACTTCGGCCGGATGGGCATTGAACCACAGGAAGCCGAGCGCCGCGCCGAACAGGCTGGCACAGAAGATCGTCAGCTCCCCTGCACCGGGGAGGTAGAACACGAGCAGGTACTCAGCCGCGTCGATGCGCCCGAACAGGTACGCGAAGACCGCAAACGCAACTGCGGCGATCGCACTCAGCCCGATGGCCAGCCCGTCCAGTCCATCGGTGAGGTTGACCGCATTGCTGGTCCCCGTGAGCACGAGAGTCACGAATACCACATAGAGCAGCGGCGGGAGCGTAACCACGACGTACTTGAAGAACGGCAGCGTGGTCGAGCTGGCGGGAACCGTGTCCACTAGCGGGTTCAGCAGCAGGTACGTTCCCAGCACCACGCCAAACGTCACCTGACCGATCAGCTTGTGCCGGGCCACGAGTCCGCGGGGTTTTCCCGAGACGAACTTGAGGTAGTCGTCCACGAATCCAATGGCGCCCATCCACAGCGTCGCCACGGCGGCGACGATGACGTAGCGGTTGTCCAGCTGCGCCCACAGCAGGGTGGGAAGCAACGTGCACAGCAGGACGATCCCCCCACCCATTGTGGGCGTGCCGCGCTTCGCCTGGTGCGAGGCGGGGCCCTCGGCGCGAATCACCTGCCCGACGTTGTGCTGCTTGAGCTTGCGGATCATGAGCGGCCCGACGAAGAAGGCCAGGACTATCGCGGTGAACGCCGCCGCCGCCGCCCGAAAGGAGATGTAGTAGAAGAGATTGAACGCGATGAACCGATCGGCCAGCGGCGTCAGGAGATGGTAGAGCACGGGCTAGTCACCATCCGGCGTGAGAAATGGGATCGCGCGCTCCAGCTGGACGCCGCGCGAGGCCTTCATCAGCACGAACTCGTCTCCCTTGAGTCGGGGCCCGAGGAGCTTCCCCAAACTGGCGGGGTCGGCCGCTGTGAGCAACCGGTCACCGAGTGCGGCTCGGTGCCGCTCGAACGCCGGCACGAACGCTCCCACCGCCGCGACGATGGCCGGCTCGACGTCCATCACCCGCTCGGCCATCAACTCGTGCAGGGCACCGCTCTGGGAACCGAGCTCCAGCATGGTACCCACCACCACCACTAGCCGCCGCCCGCCGCGCAGGGCCACCGCTGTCTCGAGCGCGGCGCCGAGCGATGCCGGGTTGGAGTTGTACGCGTCGTGCATCACGACCAGGTCGCCGTGTTCCAGGAGCTGGCATCTGCCCGGCGGAAGCGCGATTCCCGTGAGCGCCTCGGCCGCCGCCGCGATGTCGACCCCCAGCTCGACCGCAACAGCGAGCGCGAGCATCGCGTTCTCGACCTGGTGCCGCCCGATCAACGGCAGTCTCATCGGGACGCCCATGAACGTAATCTCTGGCTTCCCCTCCCCGTCGAGCCGCCACGCATCGGGACGCACGTCGGCGCCCGGGCCCGCACCGGCGGAAATCGCCCGCACGGCAACGGCCCGCGCGCGCTCGGCCAGCTCGGGGGGCTGAGTTCCCACGACCGCGATCGGCACGTCCGCGAGCAGCAACACCTTCTCGCCCAACGCGCCCTCGAGCGAGCCGAAACCCTCCACGTGTCCGGTCGAGACGTTCGTCACGACGCCCAGCGTGGGCTCCACAATGCGCCGCAGCCGCTCGATCTCGCCCGGAATGCTGGCACCCACTTCGATCACCAGCGCATCGGTGTCATCGGGAGCGGCGAGTATCGTGAGCGGCACGCCTATCAGGTTGTTGAGGTTCCCCCGCGTGGCGTGCACGCGCCACTTCGTCCCGACGACGCAGGCGAGCATTTCCTTGGTCGCCGTCTTCCCGTTGGTCCCCGTGACAGCCACCACGGGACCCTGAACCTCACGGCGCCGCGCCAGCGCCAGCGCACCGAGGGCGGCCAGCGTGTCGTCCACCTCGAATGTCGCGAGTCCGTCCACCGGGCCCGTGCCGGTGCGCACCACCGCCCCCAGCGCACCGCGCTCCTTCGCCTGCGCGAGAAACTCGTGCCCGTCGAACCGCTCACCCGCCAACGCCACGAACAGCGCCCCGGGCTCCAACGTGCGGCTGTCTGTGCCGATGCCCGAGAAGCGCTGCGGCTCCACGGGCAGCCCTCCGAGCACCGCAGCGACCCGGTCGCTCGTCCAGTCGCTCACGCGTCCCCCCGCTCCGCGACGACCTCGGCCACGATCGTCTTCTCGTCGAACGGATGACGCTCGGTCCCCACGACCTGGTACGTCTCGTGCCCCTTGCCCGCCAGCAAGAGGACGTCACCCGCCCGGCACATCCCCACCGCATGCCGAATGGCCTCGCGCCGGTCGTGGATGCGCACGTGCTCGAACTCCCCCATGCCAATCTCGATCTCGTCGATTATCGCGTCCGGGTCTTCCGTGCGGGGGTTGTCCGACGTCACTACCGCAATGTCGGCGCCGCGCGCCGCGACAGCGCCCATGATCGGGCGCTTGGCCCGGTCCCTGTCCCCACCTGCGCCGAACAACACTATGAGGCGCCCTTCTGTAACCGGCCGCAGCGCCTCGATCGCGCGCTCCAGCGCGTCCGGCGTGTGCGCGTAGTCGCGCAACACGACGAACTCACCATGCACGAGCCGCTCCATGCGTCCCGGGACCTGGGGAGCGGAGCGGAGCCGCTCCACGATCGCGCCCGCGTCCTCGCCGACCGCCCACGCAGTGGCGGCGGCGGCGAGCGCATTGGACACGTTGAAGTCGCCCAGCAGCGGCAGCGCGGCCGGCAGCGCCTCATCCCCGAACTCGAGCGTGAAGCGCGCACCGGTGAACTCGAGAGACACGTCGCGAGCCCGCACGTCCACGTCCTCCCCCGTGCCCCACCACACGCGGCGCAGCCCCCCGCGGCCCGGTAGCGCCCGCCACGCCGCTTCATCCCGATTCACGACCTCCACGCCGCCCTCGATCAGCAACTCCGAGAGCAGGAGCTT